>NZ_MAUD01000080.1 GCF_001700515.1 Streptomyces lushanensis | reverse complement strand
ACCGACCCGTGGTGGGCGCGGTCTCCACGGGTGTCGTCTTCCCCAAGTACCGCGGCGATCTGGTGCAGGCGGCCGTGGTCACGGAGCGGATGCGCACCGGGGCCATCGAGGCGCTGCGCGTCCCGGCCAATCCGCTGGATGTGCTGGCCCAGCAGTTGGTCGCCATGGTCGCCCTCGACGTCAGACAGGCCGACGATCTGCTGGCCCTCGCCCGCCGCGCCGCGCCCTTCGCCTCCCTGCCCGAGTCGGCCTTCACCGCCGTGCTGGACATGCTCGCCGGGCGCTATCCCTCCGACGCCTTCGCCGAGCTGCGTCCGCGTGTGGTGTGGGACCGCGTCGCCGGTACGGTCACGGGCCGCCCGGGCGCCCAGCGCCTCGCCGTCACCTCGGGCGGCACCATCCCGGACCGCGGGCTGTTCGGTGTCTTCCTCGCCGGGGCCGATCCCAAGAAGGGCGGCGGGCGGGTCGGCGAGCTGGACGAGGAGATGGTGTACGAGTCCCGGGTGGGCGATGTCTTCACCCTCGGTACGACCTCCTGGCGGATCGAGGACATCACCCGTGACCAGGTCCTGGTCACGCCCGCCCCCGGCGCCCCCGGCCGGCTGCCCTTCTGGAAGGGCGACCAGCTCGGGCGCCCGCTGGAGCTGGGCCGTGCGGTGGGCGCGTTCCTGCGCGAGGTCGGTTCACTCTCCGAGGAGGACGCCCGGCTGCGGCTGCTGGCGGCGGGGCTGGACGCCTGGGCGGCCGGCAATGTGCTGTCGTATCTGGACGAGCAGCGCCGGGCCTGCGGCCATGTCCCCGACGACCGGACGATCCTGGTCGAACGGTTCCGCGACGAGCTGGGCGACTGGCGAGTGGTGATCCACTCGCCGTTCGGCGCCCAGGTGCACGCTCCCTGGGCACTGGCGCTGGGCGCCCGGCTCTCCGAGCGGTACGGGATGGACGCGCAGGTCATGCACGCCGACGACGGCATCGTGCTGCGCCTCCCGGACGCCGATCTGCTGGGCATGGACCTTCTGGACGGCGAGCCGGACTCCCTCGGCACGGCCTTCGACAGCGAGCAGGCGCCGGTGGGGGCCTCGGACATCGCCTTCGAGGCGGGCGACATCCGGGGGATCGTCACCGATCAGGTGGGCGGTTCCGCGCTCTTCGCCTCCCGGTTCCGGGAGTGTGCGGCACGGGCTCTGCTGCTTCCGCGCCGCAGCCCCGGCAAGCGCACGCCGCTGTGGCAGCAGCGTCAGCGCGCCGCGCAACTCCTCCAGGTGGCGAGCGAGTTCGGCTCGTTCCCGATCGTGCTGGAGGCGGTCCGCGAGTGCCTCCAGGATGTCTTCGACGTCCCCGGTCTCACGGAGCTGATGGGTGACATCGAGTCCCGCCGGGTCCGGCTGATCGAGGTCACCACGCCCGAGCCCTCGCCCTTCGCCCGCTCCCTGCTCTTCGGCTATGTCGCCCAGTTCCTCTACGAAGGGGACTCCCCCCTCGCGGAGCGGCGGGCCGCCGCGCTGTCCCTGGACTCCCGGCTGCTCGCCGAACTGCTGGGCCAGGCCGAGCTGCGCGAGCTGCTCGACCCGGATGTGCTCACGGAGCTGGAGCAGGAGCTCCAGTGGCTCACGGAGGACCGGCGCATCAAGGACATCGAGGGCGTCGCCGACGCGCTGCGGGTCCTCGGGCCGCTCACCGACGCGGAGTTGGCCGCACGCGGTGCGGAGCCCGGGTGGGCCGCGGAACTGGCCGGGACCCGCCGCGCCATCAAGGTCAGGATCGGCGGAGCCGACCACTGGGCGGCCGTCGAGGACGCGGGACGGCTGCGGGACGCTCTGGGCACGGCCCTGCCGGTCGGAATCCCCGAGGCGTTCACCGAGCCGGTCAAGGATCCGCTGGGTGATCTCCTCGCCCGCCATGCCCGTACGCACGGCCCGTTCACCTCGAACACGGCGGCCGAGCGCTTCGGTCTCGGCCCGGCGGTCACCGACGGCGCACTCCAGCGGCTGGCCGCCGGTTCCCGGGTCGTCCAGGGAGAGTTCCATCCCTCCGGCATCGGCCAGGAGTGGTGCGACGCCACGGTGCTGCGCCGGCTGCGCCGCCGTTCCCTGGCCGCGCTGCGCGAGGAGCTGGAGCCGGTGGCGCCCGCCGCGCTCGCCACATTCCTGCCGCAGTGGCAGCATCTGCACGCCAACAGTCTGCGCGGTGTCGACGGACTCGCCCGCGCCGTCGAGCAGTTGCAGGGAGCGCCCGTCCCGGCGTCGGCGCTTGAGAAGCTCGTCCTGCCCTCCAGGATCTCCGGCTACACGCCGGGACTGCTGGACGAACTGACCACCACCGGCGAGGTTCTGTGGGCCGGAGCGGGCGCCCTGCCCGGCAAGGACGGCTGGATCTCGCTCTATCCCGCCGACGCCGCGCCTCTCCTGCTGCCTCCGCCGCATCCGCTGGAGCTGACCGCCCTCCATGAATCGGTCCTGACCGCGCTGTCCGGCGGGTACGGCCTGTTCTTCCGGCAGATCGCCGACCAGATCCGTGCCACCACCCACCCGGACGCGACCGATCCCCAACTCGCCGACGCCCTCTGGGATCTGGCCTGGTCGGGGCGGCTGACCAATGACACCCTGGCCCCGCTGCGCTCCCTGCTCGGTTCGGGACGGACCGCGGGATCCACGGCCCACCGCGCGCGGCGCCCGGTGCCGCGCGGGCGGTACGGCGCGCTCACGGCCGCGGCCAGACCCGCGTCCCGTACGGGCCCGCCGACGGTGAGCGGACGCTGGTCCCTGCTCCCCGCACCGGAGCCGGATCCCACACATCGCGCCCATGCCCTGGCCCGTACGCTGCTCGACCGCCATGGCGTGGTGACCAGAGGCGCCGTCGCGGCCGAGGGGGTGGAGGGCGGCTTCTCCGCCGTCTACCGGGTGCTGTCCGCCTTCGAGGACAGCGGGCAGGCCCGCCGCGGCTATGTCGTCGAGGGACTGGGCGCGGCCCAGTTCGCGATGGACGGCGCGGTGGACCGGCTGCGCGCGGCGGCGACGGCCCGTGACCGCGCCGAGGCACACCCCTCGCCCCGCGCCGCGGTCCTGGCCGCCGCCGATCCCGCCAACGCCTACGGGGCCGCGCTCCCCTGGCCCGAGCCCCCGGCCGGCGCCGGTCACAAACCGGGCAGGAAGGCCGGCGCGCTGGTCGTCCTCGTGGACGGCGAGCTGACGCTGTACATGGAGCGCGGCGGAAAAACACTGCTGGCCTGGCCCGTGGATCCGGAGGATCCCGCGCTCCTGGCCGCCGCCGAGGCTCTGGCGGGCGCGGCCCGCGCGGACGCCCTCGGTACGGTCACGGTGGAGCGGACCAACGGCGTCCCGGCGCTGACCTCACCGCTGGGCCGCGCCCTGGAGGCGGCGGGCTTCCACGCCACCCCGAGGGGGCTGCGTCTGCGCGCATGAGACGGGCGCGGCCGGTCCGCCCCGTACGGCACCACGCTCCGCCCCCACCACGTCGCGCATCATGGAGGACATGCCCGAAGGAGACACCGTCTGGCAGACCGCCCGACGTCTGCACACCGCGCTCGCCGGCCGGCCGCTCGTCCGGTCCGATCTCCGGGTGCCCGCGTTCGCGACCGCCGATCTCACCGGGCGGACCGTCCTGGACGTCACACCGCGCG
This sequence comes from Streptomyces lushanensis, assembly GCF_001700515.1. GTDB lineage: Bacteria > Actinomycetota > Actinomycetes > Streptomycetales > Streptomycetaceae > Streptomyces > Streptomyces lushanensis. The sequence continues at coordinate 26,673 of NZ_MAUD01000080.1, read as the reverse complement.
GAAAGCACCTCCTCACCCGTGTCGAGGGCGGGCTCACCCTCCACTCGCATCTCGGCATGGAAGGCGCCTGGAAGGTGTACGCGCCGGATGAGCGCTGGGGCGGCGGTCCCGCCCATCAGATCCGGGCGATCCTCGGCACCGAGGAGCGGACCGCGGTCGGCTACCGGCTGCCGGTCCTGGAACTGGTGCGCACCCGTGAGGAGGGGCGTGTGGTCGGCCATCTCGGGCCCGATCTGCTCGGGCCCGACTGGGACCCCGCGGCGGCGCTGCGCAATCTCCTCGCCGATCCCGCCCGCCCGGTCGGCGAGGCACTGCTCGACCAGCGCAATCTCGCCGGGGTCGGCAATGTCTTCAAGTCCGAGACCTGTTTTCTGGTCCGGGTCACTCCCTGGCTGCCCGTCGGACAAGTCCCGTCCCCCGAGCGCCTGGTGACAGCGGCGAAGAAGCTGCTCGAAACCAACCGGAACCGGCCCGGCGGCAGTCGGCGGCTCTCCGTCTACGGCCGCGCGGGCCGGTCCTGCCCCCGCTGCGGCACTCCCATCCGCAAGGACACCCAGGACGACCGCCCCGTCTACTGGTGCCCTCGGTGCCAGTGCGGACCCACGAGTTGACGAATCGTCAGCCGCCGGCGTCAACCGCCCGGTATCGACAGGGCCGCTCGGTCAAGGGCGGTCCTCAGACCACGGCCACCGCTGCCCCGTCAACCGCCCTTGCCGTCGGCCGTGGTGACATCGCACCGACCGGATCCCGTGTCCCGCCGGCGGCGCTCCGGCCGACGCCGCCGCGCGGTGGTGACATGCACGGGCAGCAGGCTCAGCCCCCAACTGCCCGCCGCCACCGCTCCCTCCACCAGCCCGCTGTGCTCGGGCACCAGCGCGAGCCGCAGAACGGCCCACCACCACAGCCCGCCGAGGGCGAACGCCGGCAGAAGGATCCATCGCCTCGCCATGGCTGCCTCCTCCGGCCGACGCTAGACCTGACGATCAACCGCCGGGAGGGCGCATCGGCGCACACCCCGGCGCGCGGGGACTTCTCACGGAATCCCCGTCACGCGCTCTCCGCGCGGAGTCACGCGTTCTCCGCCTGGAACATCCAGGAATAATGTCTCACTATCACTGGCCGGCCGCTCGTTTTGCCAGGTCAACGACCACATTGCCAGTACCGCCCGACGGGGCGTGCGTCACATGTGCGTCACGGGGGGTCAGGCGTGTCCACGCGTCGGTGATCCTGTCGGAGGCTCCGGGCGCCAGATGCGCGTACCGCTGCGTAGTCGCATACGATTCGTGACCGAGCAGATGCTGCACCCGGTACAGGTCCACGCCGTCCATCACCAGCCAGCTCGCCGCCGTGTGCCGCAGCGTGTGCGGCTTGGCGTACGGCACCCGGTGGTCCTCGGGACGCACGCAGGCCGGCGCTCCGTCGGCGCCCTTGCCGCACTGGTGCAGGCATGTCCTGGCACGCTTCATGGCGCCCTTCCAGTGCACCTCCCAGAACGTGGGGTATTTCGTCGCCTCGCCGCCTGGACCGAGGAAGAGCAGCCCGTCCCGGGGCCGCCCTTTCGCGAGGTCCGCCATCTGAAACATGACGTGTTCAGGTACGGGCACTTCACGGCGGCTCTTGGACGTCTTCGGATATTCCTTGATTCCCTTCTTCGTCCAGTTGTCCACTACCTGGAGGTGCTCACGTGCCCACTCGACGCGGTCAATACGCAATGCGGCCACTTCTCCGTACCGCAGTCCGCTGCAGAGACCTGTAGAGACTCAGATCCACCATCGCGCGGACGACCGGCTTCGCCGCGAACTCATGGAGAAGCGCACCAGCCTCCGGCTGGGTGAAGTAGCGATGGGCACTCTGCGGCGACTTCGGTAACTGGATCCCTTCGCACGGCGTATACAAAATGAGACACTCCCGGAGCGCGGCCCGCATTATCTGCGCGAACAGGAAATACACCTTGGGCACCGTCGGCACCCCGGGCCCGTTGCGAACCATGTCGTTCACCCACTGCTGGACTTCCAGGTGCGTCGGGTCCGCCACGCCCCAGGCCCCCCAGCGTGGCTCGATGTCACGCCGCCAGTACCCCTCATAGTTGTAGAGGGTGCCCGGCTCGACAACCATGGCGTCCAGGACCTTCCGGCCCCAGTCGCTGATGGTTGTCTTCCCGCCCTTCGGGTCACGCCAGGCCCCGGCAGCAATGGCCAGCTCCTGTCCTTCCCCCAGTGCTCGGCCATTTTCTTCGTGGGAAAAGTTTCGCTGTCCCGCCTCGTCTTCGGAATCACCCAGACGGTTGCCTGCCATTTCCCTGACGGCAGCTTCCGTATGTAGGCCATACATCCCCTCTTTCGGCTAACCGACTCTGCGAACGCGAGAGAACGTTCGCGACCTCGGACACTCCGCCTCGCACAGAGCGGCACACATCGCGTCAGATGCGACTGCACCTGTTTCCGATCCCCACTCGGAGGAAAGAACGGAGACCGGCCCTCGCTCCGTACTGATCACATATCCGACCGCGCCTAATGGAAGGGACTCCACGGCCCGTGCTCACGGTGATGATTGAGAAGCCTCCCAATCATCGTTCGGAACTCTCGTGAGAGCCCCACAGTTGCTGAAGCCTGCCCAGGTGGCGACCCGGCTCGAGTCTCGCGGCCGACTGTCTACGACATCGTCGCCGCCGGCCATCTGGACGTCGTCACGGTCGGCACCGGTAAGCGGCCCGGCATCCGGATCCCCGAGGACTCGCTCGCCGCATACATCGCCGCACGGCGGATCCGGGCCCGCAATCCGCTCCGCCCCGCCGCCTGACCCACACATGAAGCGGGGCCGTCCGGACCCGCACGGTCCTGACAGCCCCTCGGCACCTCATCCACCAGAGAAACGAGGAACCGTGAACGCACAGCCTATCGAGACTCCCAGTGCCGTCCTGCGCGAGCCGGACGCTGCTCGCTACTGGGGTCTCAGTGGGAGGGAGGCGGTCCGCGAGCGCCCGGACGCGTTCAGCGGGTGCTTGCTCAACGTGCTGAATCGCGGCTTTACATCTGTCCATGAGAGCCCTCTGTTCTCCACAGCATCGTCTCGCATAGGTGCTGCCGCTGTCAGCCGCATAGCGAATGGACGCCAGAAGCCCGCCGCGGTGTTCGCGGCCGGGCCGGGTCTTCAGGCCCAGTCGGGTGCCTTCGCGCCGAGGGAGTCCTGGGGAGGTGCTGCCACCTCGACTGTGAGGTCCTTGACCCGTCCGCTGAACGCCACGTTGGACTTGAGCCGTTCCGTGCCGTCGGCGCCGGAGTTCAGGGCGTCCTGCACAAAGGCCGCGAGTTCGCTGAGCGTCATGGTCTTGTCGGTAGCGGTGTGTCTGATCTGCTTGGCCATGCGGTCCATTGTCTCCGTTCCGAACGGGCCTTGCGGCAGTGCTGGTTGGCGCGCGGCCTTACCAGGACCCTCGCGGCATCACGTACATGCTGCCCCTTCGATCAATCGTGCGTTGGCGGCAGAAGCGCTCAACAGCGCACTCCCACCTTCCGCCCCAACTTCAGCGTCGAATCCTGGAGATCGAAGTACATACGGCGGATGGAGCGAGCTACATGATCGAGGCAGGAAGAGTCTTCGCACGGCAGGTTCGCAAAACCGGCAAGATTCGACGCAACTGGTAGCCCTGGCTGCTTCCAACAAACGAACAGGGCTGAACTGCTCAGGCACTGGGCGACCACTGACCCGCAGCAGCCTGGGCCCCGCCGCGAACACCGCGGCGGGCCGCGCGCATGGGCGACACTGTCCCCCAGGGCGGGGCGTAGATCAGCAAGCAGAGCGGCCGACTCATGACCGGTACAGACCCGGGTGCGATACCCGGCGCCCCGCCCCCGACCTCACCACAGACTCCGAAGCGGCCTCAAATCCACAGGCCGTAGGCCGTAACCCCGCCCCCGCCCGGCTCGTTACCTCGGCCGGAGGCCGGGGCAGGGGCAACCTGCGGAATCATGAAGGCATGACCAGCCCGACCATCGTGGACATCTACGCGGCATCGGCCGCTACCGGCATCCGCGCCGGCACCATCCGCGTGTGGCTCCACCGCGGCAAGCTCACCCGCTATGGCCACGACCACTCCGGCCGTGACCGCGTCGATCTCAACGAGGTCCAGGCCCTCGCCGCTGCAAAGGCCGCTTGACCACCGAGAACGCCGGGTGTAACACTCAGGGGGCGTTCGGCATGCCCGGACACCACAGACACCGAAGGCCCCGTTCACGGACGGGGCCTTCGTGGTCTCCGAAACCCTCAGATCTCGGCAAGCCCCTCCCTTGGTATACCCCCCTCGATCATCCGCGCGATATTCGCCGCGTTCGCACATCCCTTACACAGCGGCAAGCTTCCTGCACGCACGACGCGGACCATGTAGAAGCCCACGCGAGGGCACGGATCCGTAACGGCGTTCTTGTGAAAACAATTCAAACCGATCGATGGGCCAGGGCAAGCACACGGGAAGGCAGACATGAGCTCACACTCTCCCCACGAGCCCCTGGCCGTGAGCCGCTTACCGGCCAACGCCGCGCCGAAACCGGCGCCACGAAGCCGGGGCCTTCGCCATGTCACGAACCCGTCACCGAACAGACACACCCCACGCCCACGCGCGACGATAGGCCCCTGATCCGCACAGTCCAGGGGGGACCATGCGCGCCCGAGCCACCCGCTTTACCGGCGAACTGCTCGTCATGCTTGTCATCGTCGTCGTGGTCACCGTGTTCAGCACATGGGGCGACGAAACCGCAGACCCCGCCGCTTGCAGGGCCAGCCTGACGAAGGACCTCGACAAAGCCATGACGGAAGGGGGCGACGTCGGGTTCCCGGCGGCCTGCGAGAACGTCGACAGCACGGCCTATGAGCGTCTCGTCGATGAGGTGTACGACGAGAAGGCCAGAGAGATCGATGCGGTCTACGACGCGAAACTCAGAGAGATCAAGGAAAAGTACGAGGAAAGGCTCAAGGAACTCGTCCCTCCGACGCCTCCGACGACGCCATGACCAGAGGAAAGGGCATCGGGCACCTGTACCCGCCCGCGTGTCACAGCCTCGTCACCAGACAGACACGCCAGCCCCGCGCACGACACGATGGCCCCCTCATCACCATGTCCTTGGGGGATCATGCGCATCCATACCGTCACGACCGCTGCTGCGTTACTGCTCGCCACGCTCACCGCATGCGGCAGCAACACCGACACCGCCGGAACTGCCGACACGATGCGGACGCCGTTCCCGACCATCACAGGCAAGGAATTGACGCCTGAGCAGAAAGCCAGTATCGACGCCATCCTCGGCTACCCCGCCAGGCCCAACGCCGCCCAGAGTGCCGTACTCATGGCCGACCTGAACGCCATCGATCCCGACATCGCCCACGGCAAGGAAGACAAGGCCGTCAGCAGGGCCATGGACACCTGCCGCTCCTTGAAGGACCACTGGGGCGACAGGACCAAGCAGGTCGACATGGCCAGCAGGCGCTGGACCAGCCCGACACATCCCGAGGGCCGCACACCGACCACCGCCGCCAAGATCGTGGACGCCGTCCACAAGAACGTGTGCCCCGGGCTCTGATTCCGACCTTCTGCTCAACCGACCCGGGTGTACTCAGGCACCACTGGTCCTCTGCATACCCGGGGGGACCGGTGGTCGGCAGCAGCGACCTCACCGAGTACCAGTACCGCAAGACCCGCGCGCGGATCCTCGCCGAGTCCAACGTGTGCATCGTCCCGCCTGATCAATCCCGAGATCGCCGAGACCTGCCAATGGCCGCCGCTGGTGATGCAGGACGGCCACTGGACTTTCGGTCTCTTCTGGCGTTGGGGCCTAGCAGTTGTTGCCGGTGAACGCCAGATACACGGACTTGCCCGTGATGTTTCCGTTCTTCAACCCGGAATTGATGCAGAATGAGCCGCCGGAACCACCCGTACCGACGGCGATCGCGGCGTCGTGGCTCCGATTGTTGTAAACGGACTTTGCGGTGAACCGAAGGTTCTGCCAGTAGCCCTCGTCCTGGAACTGGAGCTTCTCGCCGAAACCGCCTGTCTGGCTGTAAAGGCAGATCCAGCCGGAGGCGCAATTGTCGTACGCCGATATCGTCGCGGGCTGGGCTGACGCTGTCGGGATTGCCAGACCGGCACTGATCGTAATGGCCGCCGCGACGGTGGCCAGCTTCGTCACCTTGAACACTGAGACTCCCTCACTCAATCGGAACGTCCGTGCTGTGGAACCCTTCAGCACCGGTTTTGGGGAAACCTTGAGTAGACCTTGAATCCCTTGGCAGGTCGTACGGGAGCACGCTGCGGAGGAAGAATCGAGGCAGCAGCCGCTGGCCTGCGTCGGCCGCCGCCACCATTGGTCACCGGCAAGATCGAATGAGCCTGCACACGGGCACCATGCTCACCGCCCTGGGGCGCGACGGGCGCCCCCTGATCACCACCACCCAGGCCGCATACTCGCTCGGAATGAAACGGGCGGCGTTCCGCGAGTGGGCGCGCCGACGGGACATCACACCGAAGGGCTGGTGCCCGAGCAGCGGCCCCGGCCCCGCCGAGGGACTGTGGGACCTCGCGGACATTCACGGCGCCGTCCACGGCGTCCAGCCCGACGCCTGATCTGTCAAGGACCGGACCAGGATGTATTGACAGGTGATCACTCCGTGCGCATTCTGTGTCATGGTGCGCGCGCTGTCGGCCCCGGCACCGTCCGTGGCCTGAGCGTATGTCACGAACCGGTCACCGACCGGACACACCAGATACGCGCACGACACGATGGCCCCCTCATCCATATGTCCTGGGGGGGGACCACGCGTACCCGCACCACCGCGGCGGCCGTCACCACCGCACTGCTCCTCACCGCACTCACTGCCTGTAGCGACAGCGGGAGCGACACAGCACAACCGGCCGAGACCACCCCGGCCGCCGAGACCACCACCGAAGAGCCCACCCCAACGCCCGCCGCGCCGCTGACCATCGGCACCCCGTACGCCTGGGAGGACACGGCCAACGGCCTCCAGGGCACCAGCACGGTCCTCGGATACGAGCAGGGCGTGAGGAGCGTCGCCTCCGCCAGCGAAGAGATAGGCGCGGCGGGCTACGAGTGGGCCGCCCTGGAACTGAAGGTGTGCAGCGACGCTGGCAGCTTCCCCGTCACCACGACGCCCTGGACCCTCGCCTACGCCGACGGCGCCCGCATCGAACCCTCCAGCACGTACGACGACTTCCCCAAGCCGGAGTTCCCCTTCGACGCGACCGTCACCGCAGGGAAGTGCATCCGAGGGAAGGTCGTCTACCCCGTCCCGGACGACAGCCGGCCCGAGAGCGTGGTCTACGCGCCCGAGGGCCTCGCTGAACCGGTGGAGTGGACCGTGCCCGCCAAGTAGACACCGACACCAGGGCCCCTGACCAGCGCTGCGCCGCTCCGGAGCCCTCGCCACGCACGGACCGCGCCTGAAGCCCTGGACTTACGAGTGTGCTGGGACAATCCGCTTTCGCCTCGCCGGATCTCCAGCGATGCTGGGAGGCAGATTTGTCTCCCGGTCGATGCGGGCGGTCGAGAACCGGTCTGCGCCACTTATCTCCGCGCCATTCAGATTTGCGTTACTCAGGTCTGCGTCAGTGAGATCTGCGCCGGTTAGATCGGCGTCCATGAGATTTGCGCCGCTTAGATCAGCGTCACCGAGGTCAGCGTTACTGAGGTCTGCGCCGCTGAGGATGGCCCCGCTCAGCTCTGCACCGCTCAGGTCTGCGTTGATCAAATTTGCGGTCAAGACTGCTCCGCGGAGGTTCGCATCGCTTAGATTCGCGTCGCTCAAAGATGCGCCGTCCGCGTTCACGGCTGAAAGACGTGCCTCGCTGAGGTCTGCGGCCGACAAGTCTGCGCCGGATATGTTCGCGCTGCTCAGATCGGCTTTATGTAAGTTCGAGCCAGCTAAGCCCGCAAACCTCAGGTTCGCATAAGCTAGATCCGTGCTGCGCATATCTGCGCGGTACATATCCGCACCGCGCAGGTCGACAAAAGAGAGGTCAGCGTTAGCCAGGTGCACCGGCGCCGCTGGCACGGAGGAACCTACGGTGGGCAGGAGTGGTTCTGAGGCGAAGTGAGCCTCTGAGAGTTTGGCCCGGCTTAGGTCGAGTGTGAAAGTGGCGTCACGCCTGGTGTCGCGGGTCGCGAGGGCACTGAACGCCGCGTTGATGTCGGCTTGGAGTCTCCCACCTTCGGGCGTGGGTCTGGTGGCCTGAGTGCGGATGTAGGCAGCGAGGACATTGGCGATGGTGGGGTGATCGCGGGGGGAGTCCTGCATGATGCGCTGCAACGCGTAGACGCCGCCCAGGCGCACGTCGATCGCGTCGTCACTGAGGATCGCAACGGCTGCGGTGTACCGATCAGTGATCTGGCCCTCTTTGGTGAGGTTGAGTTCCTCCCGTACCGCATTTCGTTCCTGACGGGCCTGCTCGTTGCTCAGGCGCATCTGAGCGCTGGAATACCAAAGGCTCACCACGGCTACGAAGGACGCGATCAAGACCGACACCAGTTCCACCCTGCGGGCCCAGTTGAGACCTTCAGGGCGCTCCCGCCCCTCCCCGACCTGTCTTTGCTGACCCGGTCGATCGCTGCTCCGGGCCGGTCCGGGCCGGGTCGGAGAGGTCCGGCGGACCGAAATGTGTAACCGACTGCGCTGTCGGCGAGAGGAAGAAGGCATACCGGCATTCGAACGCGCGCGGTGGGCTTCTTGCAAGGACCCACAAGAACGGCCGTAGTCACTTCCGGAAGGAGCAACACGATGCCCACTGCGGGCGAGTCACGGCTTCTGATCGTCAAGCCCGGCGACACCCTCGTCATCGGCCACGCCCCGGCGCTGACGTCCCAACAGGTCGCGCACCTCAAGCAGATGCTCGGCCTGGCGGCCGTCATCGCCGTGCCGGGGCCCATCGACCTGGCGGCCATTCGCGCCGCTGGCCGGGCCGATGCCGAGCAACCCTCGTAACGGCCGCCGCTACCGGGACCTGTGCGCCCGGCAACGTGCCCTTGGCCTGCCCTGCTGGCTGTGCGGCCACAACATCCCGTATGAGATCAGGGGCCGTGCGGCTGGCCAGCATCCGCTGGCCTTCACACTCGATCACCTGGTCCCGCTGTCCAAGGGCGGCGACCTCCTGGACCCCGCCAACGCCCGCAGCGCGCACCGCCGGTGCAACTCAGCCCTGGGCAACCGCACGACGATGTCGGTCAAGCAGCCCCGAGCTTCACGGAGGTGGTGACCATGTTCGACGTGGACAAGGACTACGTCAGAGTGCTGGAGCGCTGGCAGGCTGCCTACCGGCGCAACCCCTGTCTCCGCGTCGCTCCCCGGTTCCACCGGCATATCCGCTCCGCCTGGCTTCGCCACTTCCTCACCGACCCCAGAGGCTTCCTCACCTTCTGGGGGCCCCGCCGCGCGGCCTGCCGACTGCTCGGCCGACACAACCTGAGCTGCTGGGGCAGCGGCTGCCCACACGCGCCCCGCGCCAGCCGGGACCGGGGGCTGGAGCAGTGAACGGCCACACGCGTCACTGATCACCTGCCCGCGCTGCCGCCGACAACTGCACACGACGCATCTCAAGCTGACGGCGCCGAAGGACGTGGTGGTGTATGCCGCCACGTATACCGAGTACGAGCGGGCCGCGGTCCACGGCGACGAGGCGGACGCTGTACTGCGGCGCGTGATGGAGGAGTACCGGCGTCGGGCGAATGATGCGTGATGCGCCACATAGGCCCGCGACATACGCATATGTCACCACGCTGAGTAACACTGAAGGAGGCCCCCAACTGCCGAAGTTGGGGGCCTCTTTCATGCGTTCCGCATGCGTCACACAAGCTGACGCCGCCGACATCACCGACAACAGCGACACTCAAAGATGCAGGTCAGCGGCGCAAAAGCGTCTTGACCTTGTCACGCGTTCTCCGCCTGGAACATCCAGGAATGTTTCTCAAGACCCGCCGTCACCTTGATCAGCACGTCCTGAGTGACCGGATCGGGCACGGCCGTCGCCTCGACGCGCTCACGCATCTGCCTGATCACCGAGGCAAGCCCGTCCACCATGATCCGTACGGCGTCCGTGTCCTTGATCCATCCGTTGGGGACCGCGCCGAACGCGCTCGTCGCCGCGACCGTCGTGGCCCGCCCGTCCGGCGTCACCCCGATCGCGGCAGCCCGCTCGGCGACCGTGTCCGAATGTTTCCGGGCCATCGACACGACCTTGTCGAGCTGAAGATGGATGGTGCGGAAGCGCGGCCCGACGATGTTCCAGTGGATCTGCTTCGAGACCAGCGCGATGTCCACCAGGTCCACGAGCGCGCCCTGAAGGGTCTCGGCGACGAGCTTCAGATCCTCCTCGGGCAGAGGGCTCTTCACAACAGCCATGCCTGGCCTCCCGTTCCTTTCGTGGTTCCTTCGCCCCTGTCTCCTCGCAAAGGCACTTTCCACCATGGCACATATGACACAAAACGGTCATTTCTTAGTCCGCGAGCGACAGAAGCCCCGGCCGGTCCTCGGGACCGATCGGGGCTTCCGTCAAGCACTGTGCAGCCGACGTCATGTGAACGACATCAAATGACCAACTCTGGGTAACGAGCTCTGTGCAACGCTACGGAACACTCACCGTCAGGCGGCGACGACGTCCACCGCCTCCGTAGGCGCCTTGATCGTCACCCGCTCCGTCGGTACTCCCGCCACCGACGTCACAGAGACGGAATTGAGCATGGGACGTACCGGCGCGGGCACCGGCTCACTGGCCGCCGACGCCGCCAGCTCGGCCAGCGACAGTTCGTCGCTCACTTCCCGCATGAGTTCTGACATCCGTACGTCAAGCGCGTCGCAGATCGCGGAGAGCAGTTCGGAAGATGCCTCCTTCTGCCCCCGCTCCACCTCGGAGAGATAGCCGAGCGAGACTCGGGCGGACGAGGAGACTTCGCGCAGAGTACGGCCCTGGCGTTGGCGCTGCCGACGCAGCACGTCACCAAGCAGGCGACGGAGCAGAATCATCGGTGGCTCCCTCCTCGGACCGCGTAGCCGCATCCTTCACGCCCCACCGTACCGCCTCGCGCCGCGGCCGTGCGGGGAGCGATGTCGTGTTCACTCAGGGCTGCAAACATCAATTCCCCCCGTTCTGTTCCGTATCCTGTGCCCGCCCGTTCCATGAGAGTTCGCTGAGGAGCAGCGCGAGCACGCTGCGTACACTCTCTTTACGGATGTCCGCACGGTCGCCGTTCAACCGCAAAGCGGTCACTTTCCCCATGCCTTCCGGCCCCACGACGGCCACGTAGACCGTTCCCACGGGCCGGCCGTCCTGCGGGTCGGGGCCCGCGACACCGGTGGTCGCCGCGCCCCAGTCGGCGCCCAGCACCCGCCGTACCCCTGCCGCCATCTGGCGCGCGACCTCGGGATCGACCGCACCGCGCTCCGCCAGCAGGACCGGGTCCACTCCCAGTACGTCCCGCTTGAGGGCCGTCGCATAGGCCGTGACGGACCCGCGGAAGGTCCGGGAGGCGCCGGGGACCGATGTGAGCTCCGCGGCCACCAGACCGCCGGTGAGGGATTCCGCGACCGCCAGCGTCGCGCCGAGCCCCTCCAGCGCCCCCAGCACCCGTGCGGCGCGATCGCGCACCGGCGCGCCACCGGCCTCGGACCCGGTGCCGGGCGCTCCTCCGGTCACCGCGCGGACTCACCCTCGCCGGAAGCACCGGACGCACCAGCGGCACCGGACGCAGCCGATCCGCCGGCCACCGCGGACCGGGCCGCCGCACGCTCGGCCGCCAGTCCCCGCCGCCGCAGCACGATCGCCTGCCGCACATAGTCCAGCCCGGTGAGCACCGTCAGCACGACGGCCAGCACCATCACCCAGAAGCGGAGCGTGGCCAGCGGCCCGGTCAGCGCCAGCACGTACATTCCCGCCGCCGTGCCCTGCGCCAGGGTCTTCATCTTGCCGCCGCGGCTGGCCGGGATGACCCCGTGTCTGATCACCCAGAACCGCATCAGCGTGATCCCGAGTTCACGGAAAAGAATGACTCCGGTGACCCACCACGGCAGATCGCCCAGCGCGGAGAGACAGACCAGCGCCGCTCCCATGATCGCCTTGTCCGCGATCGGGTCGGCGATCTTCCCGAAGTCGGTGACCAGGTTGTACGTACGGGCGAGATGGCCGTCGAAGATGTCCGTGATCATGGCGACGGCGAAGGCCGCCCAGGCCCAGGCACGCCAGACCGGGTCGTACCCGCCCTCCTGGAGCAGCAGCAGCACGAAGGCCGGCACCAGCACCAGCCGCACCATGGTGAGGATATTGGCGATGTTCCACAGACTCGCCTGATCGACCACCACCGCCACCCGCTTTCCGCCGGGCGCCGGCTTCGCGCCGGTGCCCCCGGCCGCGGACGCCGGGACTCCGGTCATCTGGCCGCCTCCTCGCCCGGGGTCCTCGCGTCGCCCCCGGGAAGGCCCGGAAGGCCCGGAAGCCCTGGCCGCCCCGAAAGCTCCGCGAGCTCGTAGCTCTCGGCCACCAGATCCACGCCCCGGGTCCCGATCACCTTCGCCTCGACCATGAGGCCGGGCCGCAGTCCCTCGGCCGAGGTGAAGATCACCTGGCCGTCGGTCTCGGGCGCCTGGTGCGCCGCCCGGCCGATCGCCGCCTCCCCGTAGCCGCCCTCTTCGTCCTCGTCGCCGCTCTCGCCGCCGACCGATTCGACCAGCACCTGAAGGCTCTCGCCGAGCCGCTCCTCGGCCCGCTGCGCGGTCAGCTCCTCGGCCAGCCGCGACAGATGGGCCAGCCGCTCGGCGACCTCGTCCGGGTCCAGCTTGTTCTCGTACGTCGCCGCCTCGGTGCCGTCCTCGTCGGAGTACCCGAAGACACCGATGGCGTCGAGCCGCGCGCCCGTGAGGAAACGCTCCAGCTCGGCGAAGTCCGCCTCGCTCTCGCCGGGGAAGCCGACGATGAAGTTGGAGCGCACTCCGGCCTGCGGCGCCTTGCCGCGGATGGTCTCCAGCAGTTCCAGGAAGCGGTCGGTGTCCCCGAAGCGCCGCATCGCGCGCAGCACATCGGGAGCCGAGTGCTGGAAGGAGAGATCGAAGTACGGCGCGACCTTGGGTGTCGACGTCAGCACGTCGATCAGCCCGGGACGCATCTCGGCGGGCTGGAGATAGCTGACCCGCACCCGCTCGATCCCGTCGACCGCCGCCAGCTCCGGCAGCAGGGTCTCCAGCAGCCGGATGTCGCCGAGGTCCTTGCCGTACGAGGTGTTGTTCTCGGAGACGAGCATGACCTCCTTGACGCCCTGCTCGGCGAGCCAGCGCGTCTCGCCCAGCACATCGGAGGGCCGCCGGGAGATGAAGGATCCGCGGAACGAGGGGATGGCGCAGAAGGAGCACCGCCGGTCACAGCCGGAGGCGAGCTTGACGGAGGCGACAGGGCTGCGGTCCAGGCGCCGGCGCAGCGGCGCGCGCGGACCGGAGGCAGGAGCGAGTCCCTCGGGCAGGTCCTCGGGAGCCGGGACCACCTCGGCCGCCGTCTGCCCGTGCCCGGGCAGCGCGACCTCGGTGCCCTGGCGCTCGACCGGGCTGAGCGGCAGCAGCCTGCGCCGGTCACGGGGCGTGTGCGAGGCGTGCACACCGCCGCTCAGGATGGTCCGAAGCCGGTCGGAGATATCGGCGTAGTCGTCGAAACCGAGGACACCGTCCGCCTCCGGCAGGGCCTCGGCGAGCTCCTTGCCGTACCGCTCGGCCATGCAGCCGACGGCCACGACGGCCTGTGTCCTGCCGTGCTCCTTGAGATCGTTGGCTTCCAGCAGGGCGTCGACGGAGTCCTTCTTGGCGGCCTCGACGAATCCGCAGGTGTTGACGACGGCGACATCCGCGTCCGAGGCGTCCTGGACGAGCTCCCAGCCATCCGCTGCCAAGCGGCCTGCGAGCTCCTCCGAGTCCACCTCGTTACGGGCGCAGCCGAGTGTGACAAGGGCGACGGTACGGCGTTCGGGCATGGGCTCAAGACTACTTTGTCCCGGCCCTGCCCCTGGCGTGCAGGGTTGGTCAGCCGGCCTCGGGGTCGCCCTGGGTGTACGTGAGTCGCTCGACCTGTCCCGGCTCGAACTCGTCCTCGACCTTCTTGCCGTTCACGAACAGCTCGATCGCTCCCGCGTTCCCGAGAATGAGATCGATCTGCTCGTCGTCCTGGAAGGTCTTGGAGTCGCCCTTGTTGAGGAGCCCGTCGAAGAGCAGCTTGCCGTCGTGCGCCTTGGCCGAGATCCAGCTCTTGTCCTCTATGGCCGACAGCCGCACCGTGACCTTGTCGAGCGGCGCCGCCGCGATGGCGCTGTCCGACGGTTCGGGCTTGGGAGCCGGCTTGCTGGCCGTGGGTTTGACGCTGCTCTTCTGAGGCTTGGGGCCTTCGGCGGCCTGCTTGGCCTTGCCGGCGTCCTCCTCCCCGCCGAACGCCGTGAAACCGACGAAGCCCACCACGGCGACGATCGCCGCGACCATGGCGGCGGTCCAGTTGGGACGGGGCCGCTCGGGCCGGATCCGCTCCGCCTCGAACATCGGCGCCGCGGGCGTGGGTACGGGACGGCCGCCGTGCTCGGCGTCGAACTGCTCCACCAGGCCTTCGGGATCGATCCCCACCGCGCGGGCGAGCATACGGATATGGCCACGGGCGTAGACATCGCCGCCGCAGCGGGAGAAGTCGTCCTGCTCGATCCCCTGCACGATGGGCACGCGCACGCGGGTGGAGCCGCTGACGTCGTCGACGCTCAGTCCGGCGGCGACACGCGCCTGCTGAAGGGTCTGGCCGATGGAGGGCCGGTCGTCTTCGATCAACGACTGATCGTATAGAGATGAGTTCTGGTCGTCCTCAAGGAAGTTCTGTTCTTCTTCCTGGGAGTTCCGGTCGTCTTCGGGAGGATTCCGGTCATCTTCCGGGGAGTTGCCGTCGGGGGCACTGCCGTCGGGGGATTTGCCGATGGACACGGGGGCGCCTTTCGAGCGTGTAGCCACCTGCTGGACGTTCAGTCTATGGGTGGTACGAAAGGGTGGGGCAACCGGGCGGATGCACTTTGTACGCCATCGGAATGACCGGACGGCGTGGCAGAGGGACATGATGCTCTCCCTCCCCAACTTGACGTTTACCCAGGGGAAACGGTTGCCTTCGGATTCGCCCGGGTTCTGTCAGGGTCTGCGGAAGCCGGGCGGACTCGACAGAAGTCGGTCGGACCCGGTCGGACTCACTCCGCCTCGTTCGGGCTCGCTCGGGATTTCCGTTTTCCTACGGTTGAGGCTCCCCGCGAATCACGGCGAGCACTCCATCCACTTCGTCCGCCTTGACCAGAACATCGCGCGCCTTGGAGCCCTCGCTCGGCCCGACGATGTTCCTCGACTCCATCAGATCCATCAGCCGGCCCGCCTTGGCGAAACCGACGCGCAGCTTCCGCTGGAGCATCGAGGTCGAGCCGAACTGAGTGGTGACCACCAGCTCGACGGCCTGGCAGAGCAGATCCAGATCGTCGCCGATGTCCTCGTCGATGTCCTTCTTCTTCGCCGTCCCGACCACGACATCGTCGCGGAAGACCGGCGCCATCTGATCCTTGCAGTGCTGGACGACCGCCGCGACTTCGTCCTCGGTCACAAAGGCGCCCTGCATACGCACCGGCTTGTTCGCGCCCATCGGCAGGAACAGCCCGTCGCCCTTGCCGATCAGCTTCTCCGCACCCGGCTGGTCGAGGATGACCCGGCTGTCCGCCAGCGAGGAGGTGGCGAAGGCGAGCCGCGAGGGCACATTCGCCTTGATCAGACCGGTCACGACATCGACCGAGGGCCGCTGGGTGGCGAGCACGAGATGAATTCCGGCGGCGCGGGCCAACTGGGTGATACGGACGATGGCGTCCTCGACATCGCGCGGTGCGACCATCATCAGATCAGCCAGCTCGTCCACGACGACCAGCAGATATGGATAGGGCGACAGCTCGCGCTCGCTGCCCTCCGGCGTCTTGGCCCTGCCGTCGCGCACGGCCTGGTTGAAGTCGTCGATGTGCCGGTAGCCGTAGGCGGCGAGGTCGTCGTAGCGCAGATCCATCTCGCGTACGACCCACTGGAGCGCCTCGGCGGCGCGCTTGGGATTGGTGATGATCGGTGTGATCAGATGCGGGATGCCCTCGTACGCGGTCAGCTCGACGCGCTTGGGGTCCACCAGGACCATCCGGACGTCCTCCGGTGTCGCCCGGACCATCACCGAGGTGATCAGACAGTTGATGCAGGACGACTTGCCGGAGCCGGTCGCGCCCGCGACGAGCATGTGCGGCATCTTCGCCAGATTGGCCATCACATAGCCGCCCTCGACGTCCTTGCCGAGCGCGACCAGCATCGGATGGTCGTCCTCGGCCGCGTCCGCGAGACGCAGCACATCGCCGAGATTGACCATCTCGCGGTCGGTGTTGGGGATCTCGATGCCGACCGCGGACTTGCCCGGGATCGGGGAGATGATCCGGACATCGGGGCTGGCCACGGCGTACGCGATGTTCTTGGTGAGCGCGATGATCCGCTCGACCTTGACCGCCGGGCCCAGCTCGACCTCGTAGCGGGTGACCGTCGGGCCCCGGGTGAAGCCGGTGACGGCCGCGTCGACCTTGAACTCCATGAACACATTGGTGAGCGAGGCGACGACGGCGTCATTGGCGGCGCTGCGCGTCTTGCCGGGACCGCCGCGCTCCAGCAGGTCGAGCGAGGGCAGCGCGTAGGTGATGTCGCCGCGGAGCTGGAGCTGTTCGGCGCGCGGGGGCAGCGGTCTGTCGATCGGGGGCGCGGGCTTGGTCAGATCCGCGACGGCGCCCGCGGGCCGCTTCCCGGGCTCCCGGGCTGTCGGCACGGACGCCGGTGCGGGTGCCGGGCGCTCGGGCCGTTCCTGGCGCTCCCCGGGCCCGTCGAGGCCCTTGCGCATACGGTCCACGGAGACGCCCTGAGTGAGGTCCGCGACGACCGGCGAGGGGGGCATCCCGTTGAGCACCGCGCCGTCCAGCGCCGCCGCGGCCGCCGCGGCGACATCCACGGCGTCCAGGGGGCGGTCGACGGCCGGCTGCACGGAGGACGGGCGCGGCCTGCGCCGTCTGGAGAGCGCCGCCGCCTCCGCCTGCTCGGGGTCGTACTCCCCCTGCGGTCCGCTCCGGCGCCCGGAGGCGCGGCGCGCGCCGGCGGGCAGTCCCTCGCGCCAGTGGTCGTCGTAGCGCTCGTCGTCCCCGTACGGCCCCTCGCCGTCCGTACGCTCCGGCGCGCGGGCCGAGGACAGGATGCCCAGCCGGGTGCCCAGCAGCCGCAGCCGCTGCGGAATGGCGTTGACGGGAGTGGCGGTGACCACCAGCAGACCGAACAGGGTGAGCAGCAGGAGCAGCGGTACGGCGAGGACCTCGCTCATGGCGAAGATCAGCGGCCTGGAGGCGGCCCAGCCGATCAGCCCGCCCGCGTCCTGGATCGCCTCGGTGCCCTCGCCGCGCCCCGGGGCACCACAGGCGATGTGGACCAGTCCGAGCACTCCGACGACCAGCGCGGAGAGCCCGATGACGATCCGTCCGTTCGCCTCGGGCCGCTCGGGGTAGAGGATCAGCCGTACGGCGATCGCGCCCAGCAGGACCGGCACCAGCAGATCGAGCCGGCCGAAGGTGCCGGTGATGAGCATCTCGACCAGATCGCCCACAGGACCGCGCAGATTCGACCAGGTGCCGGCCGCCACGACCAGGGCGAGGCCGAGCAGCAGCAGGGCCAGACCGTCCTTGCGATGGGCCGGGTCGAGCCCCTTCGCACCACGCCCTATGCCGCGGAACATCGCGCCCACACCATGGGCCGCGCCGAGCCACAGCGCGCGTACGAGCCGGTACACGCCTCCCGTGGGGGAAGGCGCCGCCTTGGGTGCCGCGGCGGCCTGCTTGGCGGGCGCCTTCTTGGCCGGTGGTCTTTTCGCGGGCGACGCCGTCTTCTTCGCCGCCGTCTTCTTGGCGGGTGCCGCCTTCGGGGCGCCGGTCGTACGGCCGGCCCGCGGCTTCGCGGTGCCCGCCGTGCCCTGGGAACCCTTGCCGGACGTACGTGAGGCCATGACGGTGAGGTTACCGGTGTGCACGGCCGTCGACACGTGTGCCTACCGCTTCACCCGTACGTGTCGCCACAAGTCCGTGGAAAACTGACGCCGTTCACCGGATCACGCCCAGGGGCGGTCCGTGACGCTCCCGGTTCCGTGAAGGCCCGCCCGCTCTCAGCTCTGTGAGGGCAGTGTGGGTGTACCACTTCCCGTGCCCGGCTCCAGCGCGTCCAGCGCCCGCCGCAGACCGGTGAGTTTGCGCTCCAGATGGGCGGCGGTCGCCACGGCGGAGGCATCCGCCGAATCGTCGTCCAGCTGCTTGGAGAGCGCTTCGGCCTGTTCCTCGACCGCCGCGAGGCGCCCCGAGAGTTCGGCGAGCAGACCGGCCGGCTCCCTGCTGTCGCCCGCACCCGCCAACTGGAGTCTGAGCAGCTCCGCCTGCTCCTTGAGCTGGCAGTTCTTCATGTACAGATCGACGAAGACCGAGACCTTGGCGCGCAGCACCCACGGATCGAACGGCTTCGAGATGTAGTCGACCGCGCCCGCCGCGTAACCCCGGAAGGTGTGGTGCGGGCCGTGGTTGATGGCCGTGAGAAAAATGATCGGGATGTCGCGCGTCCGCTCACGCCGTTTGATGTGCGCGGCCGTCTCGAACCCGTCCATGCCGGGCATCTGGACATCCAGCAGAATGACCGCGAAGTCGTCCGTCAGCAGCGCTTTGAGCGCTTCCTCCCCGGACGATGCCCGCACCAGCGTCTGATCGAGCGCCGAGAGAATGGCCTCCAGCGCCAGCAGATTCTCCGGCCGGTCATCGACCAGGAGGATCTTGGCCTTCTGCACCATGGCCACCCGCCCTCCTCGCCCCGGCATGGGACGTCCCCCGTTCACGGTGCCCCGCGTGATACCGGGCGCCGCCCCAGGGGACGACTCCCTTGCGCCGTCCGTCCTTGTGCCGGTCATGGTAGCCGCACCCCGCCTGTCGCCACACCCTGTCACCGTGATGTCACTGTGCACAAAGCAGAAACGTAGCGCGAGACCAGAAGGTTCCCCGAATATCTCCGCCTCACACACCCTCCGGCACAGTCCGTCGGTACATTCCGAAAATTCGGCACCGCCGGGCGGCCGGTCACCCGCGGCGCATCCAGTCTTCCATCACCGTCAGCAGATGATCGGGGTCAACCGGCTTGGTCACATAGTCGGAAGCGCCCGATTCGAGAGCCTTCTCCCGGTCGCCCTTCATCGCCTTCGCGGTGAGCGCGATGATCGGCAGCCCGGCGAACTGCGGCATCCTGCGGATCGCCGTCGTCGTGGCGTAACCGTCCATCTCGGGCATCATGATGTCCATCAGAACGACCGTCACATCGTCGTGCTGCTCCAGGACTTCGATGCCCTCGCGGCCGTTCTCCGCGTACAGCACGGACAGTCCGTGCTGCTCCAGCACGCTGGTGAGCGCGAAGACATTGCGGATGTCGTCGTCCACGATCAGCACCTTCTCGCCGGCGAAGCCGAACGTACGGCTCTCGCGCGGCGTGTCCTGGCGGCCCGTACCGCCCGTGCGGGAGGTCCAGGACTCCTGGCGGCCCGAGGAGCCCGTGCCCCCGGTCCGCGAGACCTGAGCGCCCCCTCCATGCTGCCCGGAGCCCTGACCCGCGAGCGGGGTCCTGCGACGGCGCCGGAAGAGCGCGGCGGGACCCGCGGGCTCGGTGTCCGGGGAGGCGGCCTCCGCCTGCTGCTGTCCCGCCGTCTCGCCCGTACCGTCCTCCACCGGGCGCCCCGCCTGCCGCACACCCGCGGGCGTCAACTGCGGATAGCCCTGCGGCGGCAGCTCGCTGGGGTGCAGCGGCAGATAGAGCGTGAAGGTCGAGCCGCGCCCCGGCTCGCTCGCCGCGTGGATCTCACCTCCGAGCAGCCGGGCGATCTCCCGGCTGATGGACAGGCCCAGCCCCGTGCCGCCGTACTTCCGGCTGGTCGTGCCGTCCGCCTGCTTGAACGCCTCGAAGATCACCCGCATCTTGCTCGCGGCGATACCGATCCCGGTGTCGGTGACCGAGAAGGCGATCAGATCGCCGTCGGCGTCCCGCAGCGAACCCGCCTCCAGCAACTGCTCCCTGATGGCGTGCGGCACATCCGCGCCCGCCGGCCGGATCACCAGCTCCACCGCGCCGGAGTCGGTGAACTTCACCGCGTTGGAGAGCAGATTCCGCAGCACCTGCAACAGACGCTGTTCGTCGGTGTGCAGCGTCGCGGGCAGCTCCGGCGAGACCCGTACGGAGAAGTCGAGCCCCTTCTCCGCGGTGAGCGGCCGGAACGTCGCCTCCACGTAGTCGACGAGCTGGACCAGCGCGATCCTCGTCGGGCTGACATCCATCTTGCCCGCCTCGACCTTCGACAGATCGAGGATGTCGTTGATGAGCTGGAGCAGATCGGAACCCGCGCCGTGGATCGTCTCCGCGAACTCCACCTGCTTCGGCGAGAGATTCGATTCAGCGTTGTCCGCGAGCAGCTTGGCGAGGATGAGCAGCGAGTTGAGCGGTGTGCGCAGCTCGTGCGACATGTTCGCCAGGAACTCCGACTTGTAGCGCATCGAGACGGCGAGCTGCTCGGCCCGCTCCTCCAGCACCTGCCTGGCCTCTTCGATCTCGGTGTTCTTCACCTCGATGTCACGGTTCTGCTGCGCCAGCAGCTCCGCCTTCTCCTCCAGCTCCGCGTTGGACTCCTGAAGGGCCTTCTGCCGGTTCTCCAGCTCGGCCGAGCGCTCACGGAGCTGTTCGGTCAGCTCCTGCGACTGCTTCAGCAGCACCTCCGTCTTGGAGTTGACGCTGATGGTGTTGACGCTCGTCGCGATCATCTCGGCGATCTGGTTGAGGAAGTCCTTCTGGATGTGCGTGAACGGCTGGAAGGACGCCAGCTCGATCACTCCGAGGACCTTCCCCTCGAAGAGCACCGGCAGCACGATCACATGCGCCGGTGACGCCTCTCCGAGTCCGGACGAGATCTTGAGATAGCCCGGCGGCACATTGAGCTGGATCGTGCGCTTCTCCTCGGCGGCCGTCCCGATGAGCGTCTCGCCGGGCCGGAAGACCGTCGGCATCGAACCGGCCGAGTAGCCGTAACTGCCGCGCATGCACAGCTCGTACGAGCCGTCCCTGACGCCGTCCGTACCGACCTGGGGCGCGTTGCCGGTCTGCATCGCCAGGAAGAACGCGCCGTGCTGAGCCGACACCACCGGGGTCAGCTCGCTCATGATCAGCGAGGCCACGTCGTCGAGATCGCGACGGCCCTGCATCAGACCGGAGATACGGGCGAGGTTGCCCTTCAGCCAGTCCTGCTCCTCGTTGGCGAGGGTGGTGTCCCGCAGATTGGCGATCATCGTGTTGATGTTGTCCTGGAGGACCTGGATCTCGCCCGCCGCGTCGACGTCGATCTTCAGATTGAGATCGCCGCGGGTCACCGCGGTGGCCACGGCGGCGATCGCGCGCACCTGACGCGTCAGGTTGCCTGCCATCTCGTTCACCGACTCGGTGAGGTCGCGCCAGGTGCCGTCCACGTCCCGCACGCGCGCCTGGCCGCCGAGCTGACCGTCCGTGCCCACCTCACGGGCCACCCGGGTCACCTCCTCCGCGAAGGAGGAGAGCTGGTCGACCATGGTGTTGATGGTGTTCTTCAGCTCCTGGATCTCACCACGCGCGTCGATGTCGATCTTCTTGGTGAGATCGCCCTTGGCGATGGCCGTGGTGACGGTGGCGATCTGGCGCACCTGGCCGGTCAGATTGGACGCCATCGAGTTCACCGACTCGGTGAGGTCCTTCCAGGTGCCCGACACACCGGGCACCCTGGCCTGGCCGCCCAGTTCGCCCTCGGTGCCCACCTCACGGGCGACCCGGGTCACCTCGTCGGCGAACGACGACAGGGTCGTCACCATCGTGTTGACGGTGTCGGCGAGCTCCGCGACCTCGCCGCGCGCCTCCACCGTCACCTTCTTCGTCAGATCGCCGTTGGCGACCGCGGCCGAGACGCGTGAGATGTTCCGCACCTGACTGGTCAGGTTGTTGGCCATCGTGTTGACGTTGTCGCTGAGGTCCTTCCAGATACCGGTGACGCCCCGGACCCTGGCCTGACCGCCGAGGATGCCCTCCGTACCCACCTCACGGGCGACGCGCGTGACCTCGTCCGCGAAGTTCAGGAGCTGGTCGACCATCGTGTTGACGGTCGTGACGAGGTCGAGGATCTCGCCCTTGGCGTCGACCGTGATCTTCTTCGACAGATCGCCCTTGGCGACCGCCGTGGTGACCTCGGCGATGTTGCGGACCTGCGAGGTCAGGTTGTTCGCCATGAAGTTGACGGACTGGGTCAGGTCCTTCCAGGTACCGGAGACGCCCTGGACCTCCGCCTGACCGCCCAGGATGCCCTCGGTGCCCACCTCGCGCGCCACCCGGGTGACCTGCTCGGCGAAGTTGGAGAGCTGGTCCACCATCGTGTTGAGGGTGTTCTTGAGCTCCAGGATCTCGCCGCGCGCGTCCACGTCGATCTTCTGCGAGAGGTCGCCTCGCGCCACCGCCGTCGCGACACCCGCGATGTTGCGGACCTGATCGGTGAGGTTCCCGGCCATGCCGTTGACGGAATCCGTCAGATCCCGCCAGACACCGGCCACGCCCGGGACCTTCGCCTGACCGCCGAGCCGTCCGTCCGTACCGACCTCGCGCGCGACCCTGGTGACCTGGTCCGCGAAGGCCGAGAGCTGGTCGACCATCGTATTGATGGTGTTCTTGAGCTCCAGGATCTCGCCCCGGGCGTCCACGTCGATCTTCTGGGACAGGTCTCCGCGCGCCACCGCCGTGGTCACCTGTGCGATCTGACGCACCTGGTCGGTGAGATTCCCCGCCATGAAGTTGACGGAGTCGGTGAGTTCCTTCCACGTACCGCTGACGCCGTCCACCCGCGCCTGGCCGCCGAGCCGGCCCTCCGTACCCACGTCCCGGGCCATCACCGTGACCTGGTCGGCGAAGGAGGAGAGCTGCGCCACCATCGTGTTGACGGTGTTCTTCAGTTCGAGCATCTCGCCCGCGACATCGACGGTGACCTTCTGGGTCAGATCACCGTTGGCGACCGCCGTCGTCACCTGCGCGATGTCACGCACCTGGCCGGTGAGGTTGCGGAAGGCCGTGTTCACCGAATCGGTGAGGTCCTTCCACGTACCCGCCGCGCCCGGCACCTCGGCCTGTCCGCCGAGCCGGCCCTCGACACCGACCTCCCGCGCCACCCGGGTGACCTCGGAGCCGAACGACTGGAGCTGGTCCACCATCGTGTTGACGGTGTTCTTCAGCTCCAGCATCTCGCCCGCGACATCGACGGTGACCTTCTGCGACAGGTCGCCGTTCGCGACCGCCGTCGTCACCTGGGCGATGTCACGCACCTGGGTCGTCAGATTGCGGAAGACGGTGTTGACCGAGTCCGTGAGGTCCTTCCACGTCCCGGCCGCGCCCGGCACCTGCGCCTGGCCGCCGAGCAGCCCCTCCGCGCCGACCTCGCTCGCCACGCGGGTCACCTCGTCCGCGAACGTACGGAGCGTCTCCGTCATCTGGTTGATCGTCTCGGCGAGCTGCGCCACCTCGCCGCGCGCGCTCACCGTCACCTTCTGCGAGAGATCACCGTTGGCGACGGCCGTCGTGACCTCCGCGATACCGCGCACCTGATTGGTCAGGTTCCCGGCCATCGTGTTCACCGAGTCGGTCAGGTCCTTCCAGACCCCCGCCACCTCGGGCACGGTCGCCTGACCGCCCAGCTCGCCCTCCGTGCCCACTTCCCGGGCCACCCGCGTGACCTCGGAGGAGAACGACGAGAGCTGGTCCACCATGGTGTTCACGGTGTTCTTGAGCTGAAGCATCTCGCCGGCCACATGCACCGTGACCTTGCGTGACAGATCGCCCTTGGCCACGGCCGTGGTGACGAGAGCAATGTCACGTACCTGAGCGGTCAGCCGGTACGCCATCGTGTTGACCGAATCCGTGAGATCCTTCCACGATCCGGACATACCGCGCACCTTGGCCTGACCGCCGAGCTTGCCCTCGGTACCGACCTCCAGCGCAACCCGCGTCACCTCGTCGGTGAACGCGGAGAGCTGGTCGACCAGATTGTTGACCGTACGGGCCACCTTCAGGAACTCGCCCCGCAGCGGCCTCTCCGCACCGTCCGGAGACTGCGAGCGCAGCTCCATCCGCTGCTCCAGATCGCCCTCGGCGACAGCGGAGAGCACCCGCCCGACCTCGGAGACGGGCCGCGCCAGATCGTCCACCAGCGCGTTCGACGCGTCGATGGCGGCGGCCCAGGAGCCCTCACAGGCGCCCGTCTCCAGCCGCTCCGTGAGCTTTCCCTCCCGCCCGACCATACGGCGCACCCTGGCCAGCTCACCCGTGAGATGGAGATTGCGGTCGGCGACCTCGTTGAAGACGGCGGCGATCTCCGCCATCACGTCGTCACCGGCGACGGTCAGCCGTTTACGGAAATTGCCGTCCCGCATCGACACCAAGGCGGCCAGCAGTCTCTGCAGCTCTGCCGTGTCCACCTCGGAGGTCCCATTGCTCCGGGACCGTCCGCCTTTCGCGCGCGTACTCGTGCCACGCGCCGCCGTGCCAGACTCCACCGTGTCCCTCCCGCAGGGGTTGACCGTACCGCCGGGCTGTCTCCGGAAGCCTGCCCAGTGTTTCACCACGTCCGAACCAGGCCATAACAGATCGGCGGCTTCGCTTAGCGTCCCCGTCCTCGGAGGGCGGAAACAGCGGCGACCGGCATCCGCTCGGACAGCGAAGGTAAGTAACCTGGCATCCGGCTGTCCAACCACCCCGGTCCGCCCGGCAGGGGGCGGTGTTGCGAAGGTACTACCACCGGGCACCAGGAGGGGCGGAGCCGATCATGGCGGAGCCGGGCGTCGAAACGCGTACGAGGAGTTCTGTGGTCACCGCGCGGGCGGCTGCCACCTTCGACCCTGTCGGACGGTCGGTGGCCACGGCCCGCGCCTTCGTCCGCGACACGCTCCACGGGTGGGGCTACGCCGATGTCGTCGACGACGCCGTGGTCCTCACCAGCGAACTCGTCACCAACGCCGTCATCCACGCCGGCACCTCCGCCGATGTGCTCTGTCTCCGTACCGAGGACGGCGTCCGCGTCGAGGTCGCCGACCGCTACCCCGAGCGCGAGATCCCCATCCAGGGCGCCGGACGGACCTTCGCCAACGCCGACCGCGAGAACGGCAGAGGACTGCTGCTCTGCGCCGCCATGGCCTCACGCTGGGGCGTCGAGTACACCTCCACGTACAAGCAGGTCTGGTTCCAGCTCGACCTGCCCCAGCGTCCCGTGGGCACCCGCTCGGCCGGACCCGTCCTGCCCACCGGTCTGCTTCCCGTCGCCGACGAACGCGTACGGGTCGCCGTCATCCAGATCGACCGAGGCTCCGCCGTCGTCAACTGGAACGAGGACGCCGAACACATCTTCGGATACGCGGCCGACCAGGTCATCGGCAAGCCCCTGCCCGACATCGCCGCCTGGCCGCACACACCGGGCCTCGGCACCGGCATCGTCGAGGCGCTCCAGCTCTCCCGCTGGGAGGGCAGCTACGGAATCCGCGCCTCCGACGGCCGCGTCATCCCCGTCTACGCCTCCCATCTCAGGGTGCGCGACACGCGCGGCGAGCCGTCCACCGTCTGCCTCCTCGTACGCGACTACGAGCGTGCCGTCATCCAGACACCGCTGCGCGGCCCGAGCGAGGCCGGCGCCGAGAGCCGCGCCGCGGATCCCTTCGAGGTCTTCATCGGCTCCCCGGCCCCCGACGATCTCGACGGACTCCTCCAGCGCACGGTGGAACGCGCCCGCGACATGCTCGACGGCGACTCGGCCTTCCTGCTGCTCGCCACGGACGACGAGACGGAGCTGGAGGTACGGGCCTCCACAGGGCTCCCGTCCGCCCGTCAGCGCTTCGCACGCGTCCCCGTGGAGGCCGGTACCGGACGGTACGGCTCCGCGCGCATGCCCGCCGTCCACGAGGACCTGACGGCCGTTCCGGGCGCCGTCCCGCTGCTCAACGACACCGGTATGCGCTCCGTCGTGACGGTCCCGCTCAAGGTCGAGGGCCGGCTCACCGGCTCCCTGGGCGTCGCCGCGGAAAGCGCCGGCCGTTACTCCAACGAGGAAGCCCTGCGCCTCCAGTTCGCCGCGGACCGTATCGCCCTGGCCGTCGAATCGGCCCGCCTCGGTGAACTCGAACGTCTGCGCCGCGGTTCGCTCTCCTTCCTCGTCGAAGCCTCCGACCTGCTCGCCGGAACGCTCGACCGCGACCAGACACTGGCCCTGATGGCCCAGATGACGGTTCCCACCCTGGCCACCTGGTGCGCCGTCTACACGATCGCCGACCAGTCGTCCGACCCGTACCTCTCCTATGTGCTGCACGAGGACGAGGAGCGCATCGACGGCCTCAAGGCCCTCCTCTCCAAGATCAGCCCGCCCGACCCGGTCCCCACCCCGGGCGCCCGTATCTGGAACGCCCCCGCGGACGCCGCCCATCAGGCGGCGCTGCGCACCTCCATGCGCGAGCTGGGCCACAGCTC
>NZ_MAUD01000008.1 GCF_001700515.1 Streptomyces lushanensis | reverse complement strand
CGGCCGTCGGGGGACCGGAGTTGTCCACAGGCCCGCCGTGCTGTCGGCGCCGGGCGGTAGCGTCGGGGCATGTCCAATCCAGCAGTGCTCGAAGCCGTTCTCGAGCGGATCACCTACGCCAATGAGGAGAACGGCTATACGGTCGCCCGCGTCGACACGGGCCGTGGCGGCGATCTGCTCACCGTGGTCGGTGCGCTGCTCGGCGCGCAGCCGGGCGAGTCACTGCGCATGGAGGGCCGCTGGGGCTCACACCCGCAGTACGGCAAGCAGTTCACGGTGGACAACTACACAACGATCCTCCCGGCCACGATCCAGGGCATCCGCCGCTATCTGGGCTCCGGCCTGATCAAGGGCATCGGCCCGGTCTTCGCCGACCGGATAGTCGAGCACTTCGGCCTCGACACACTCGACATCATCGAGGACGAGCCCAAGAGGCTCGTCGAGGTGCCAGGACTGGGTCCCAAGCGGACCAAGCGCATCGCCGCGGCCTGGGAGGAGCAGAAGGCCATCAAGGAGGTCATGGTCTTCCTCCAGGGCGTCGGCGTCTCCACCTCCATCGCCGTGCGGATCTACAAGAAGTACGGGGACGCCTCCATCTCGGTCGTCAGGAACGAGCCGTACCGCCTCGCGGCGGACGTCTGGGGCATCGGCTTCCTCACCGCCGACCGGATCGCCCAGGCCGTGGGCATACCGCACGACAGCCCCGAGCGCGTCAAGGCGGGCCTTCAGTACGCCCTGTCCCAGTCGACGGACCAGGGACACTGCTTCCTGCCCGAGGAGCAGCTCATCTCGGACGCCGTGAAGCTGCTCGCGGTCGACACGGGCCTGGTCATCGAGTGTCTCGCCGAGCTGGCCGGGGAGGACGAAGGAGTCGTACGGGAGACGGTGCCGGGCCCGGACGGCGGCGAGCCGGTCACGGCGGTCTATCTGGTCCCCTTCCACCGCGCGGAGCTGTCCCTCTCCGCCCAGTTGCTGCGGCTGCTGCGCACCGGCGAGGACCGGATGCCGGCCTTCCGGGACGTGGCCTGGGAGAAGGCACTGACCTGGCTGGCGGGCCGTACGGGCGCGGAGCTGGCTCCCGAGCAGCAGCAGGCCGTCCGGCTCGCCCTCACCGAGAAGGTGGCCGTCCTGACCGGCGGTCCCGGCTGCGGCAAGTCGTTCACGGTCCGGTCGATCGTCGAGCTGGCGCGGGCCAAAAAGGCCAAGGTGGTGCTGGCGGCGCCCACCGGGCGGGCGGCCAAGCGGCTCGCCGAACTGACGGGCGCCGAGGCGTCCACGGTGCACCGGCTGCTGGAGCTGAAGCCGGGCGGTGACGCGGCGTACGACAGGGACCGGCCGCTGGACGCGGATCTGGTGGTGGTGGACGAGGCCTCGATGCTCGATCTGCTGCTGGCCAACAAGCTGGTCAAGGCGGTGGCGCCGGGCGCGCATCTGCTGCTGGTGGGTGATGTGGACCAGCTTCCCTCGGTCGGGGCGGGCGAGGTGCTGCGCGATCTGCTGGCCGAGGGCGGTCCGGTGCCCCGTGTCCGGTTGACCAGGATCTTCCGGCAGGCCCAGCAGTCCGGTGTGGTGACCAACGCGCACCGCATCAACTCGGGAGTGCACCCTCTCACCGAGGGCCTCACGGACTTCTTCCTCTTCGTGGAGGACGAGACGGAGGACGCCGGCCGGGTCACGGTCGATGTGGCCGCCCGGCGGATTCCCGCCAAGTTCGGGCTGGATCCCCGGCGCGATGTGCAGGTCCTGGCACCGATGCACCGCGGCCCGGCAGGTGCCGGCACGCTCAACGGCCTGCTTCAGCAGGCCATCACTCCGGCCAGGCCCGATCTGCCCGAGAAGCGGCTCGGCGGCCGGGTCTTCCGTGTCGGCGACAAAGTCACCCAGATTCGCAACAATTACGAGAAGGGGGAGAACGGGGTCTTCAACGGCACCGTGGGTGTGGTCACCTCGCTCAGCCTGGACGATCAGCGCCTGACGGTGCGGACGGACGAGGACGAGGAGGTGCCGTACGACTTCGACGAGCTGGACGAGCTGGCGCACGCGTACGCCGTGACGATCCACCGCTCCCAGGGCAGCGAGTATCCGGCCGTGGTCATCCCGGTCACCACCGGTGCCTGGATGATGCTCCAGCGCAACCTGCTCTACACGGCGGTCACCCGCGCCAAGAAGCTGGTGGTGCTGGTGGGCTCGCGCAAGGCCATAGGACAGGCGGTGCGGACGGTTTCCGCGGGCAGACGCTTCACAGCGCTGGACCACCGGCTGGGGGGCGGCCCGCGGCCGACAGGGACTTTCGCAACCGGGGCGAAGGGGGCAGGATGAGGAGGCTGGCGGCACTGAGTGCCGCCAAAAGGCCGAATGGCCGACCCCGAGTGCACTCTCCTGAGCCAAATGGGGGATGGTAGAGACAGTCAGGGCACCTCGAAGAAGAGGCACTACGTCGGTGAGGGATGACGTGAGCGAGAAACGCGACAACGCGGTAGTACTGCGGTACGGCGACGGCGAGTACACCTACCCGGTGATCAACAGCACCGTCGGCGATGAGGGCTTCGACATCGGGAAGCTCCGGTCCCAGACCGGTCTGGTGACTCTGGACAGCGGCTACGGCAATACCGCGGCCTACAAGTCCGCCATTACCTATCTCGACGGCGAACAGGGCATCCTGCGCTACCGCGGCTATCCCATCGAGCAGCTCGCCGAGCGGTCCAGCTTTGTCGAGGTGGCGTATCTGCTGATCAACGGCGAACTGCCGACGGTCGACGAGCTGGCCTCGTTCAAGAACGAGGTCACCCAGCACACGCTGCTGCACGAGGACGTCAAGCGCTTCTACGACGGATTCCCGCGTGACGCCCACCCGATGGCGATGCTGTCCTCCGTGGTCAGCGCGTTGTCCACGTTCTACCAGGACAGCCACAACCCGTTCGACGACAAGCAGCGCCATCTCTCCACGATCCGGCTGCTCGCCAAGCTGCCGACCATCGCCGCGTACGCGTACAAGAAGTCGATCGGCCATCCCTTCGTCTACCCGCGCAACGACCTCGGGTACGTCGAGAACTTCCTGCGGATGACCTTCTCGGTCCCGGCCCAGGAGTACGTGCCGGACCCGGTCGTGGTCTCCGCGCTCGACAAGCTGCTGATCCTGCACGCGGACCACGAGCAGAACTGTTCGACGTCCACCGTGCGTCTCGTCGGCTCCTCGCAGGCGAACATGTTCGCCTCGATCTCCGCCGGCATCAGCGCCCTGTGGGGCCCGCTGCACGGTGGCGCCAACCAGTCGGTGCTGGAGATGCTCGAAGGCATCCAGGCCGCGGGCGGCGATGTCGACAGCTTCATCCGCAAGGTGAAGAACAAGGAAGACGGCGTGAAGCTCATGGGCTTCGGGCACCGCGTCTACAAGAACTTCGACCCCAGGGCGAAGATCATCAAGGCCGCGGCGCACGATGTCCTCTCGGCGCTCGGCAAGTCCGACGAGCTGCTCGACATCGCGCTCAAGCTCGAGGAGCACGCTCTCGCCGACGACTACTTCGTCTCGCGCAAGCTCTACCCGAACGTGGACTTCTACACCGGTCTGATCTACCGGGCCATGGGCTTCCCGACCGAGATGTTCACCGTGCTGTTCGCGCTCGGCCGACTGCCCGGCTGGATCGCCCAGTGGCACGAGATGATCAAGGAGCCGGGCTCCCGTATCGGCCGCCCGCGCCAGATCTACACCGGCGAGGTCCTGCGCGACTTCGTCCCGGTCGAGTCCCGCTGACGCGGCCGTCCCGCGCCGTACGGCACCCGCCGTAGCGAAAAGCGCCCCGCTGCCGATCCCCCCACGGGTCGGCGAGCGGGGCGCTTTCCATATCCCCGGAGCGGATTCCCCCCACGGGATCCGGGCCGGGCGTCTGCCGTAACCATCAGCGGCTTACTCGCGCGGTCTGACCGGGGTACGTACGGGAGGGCCGCTCAAAGCTCCCCGATGCACGTGCCCCGGTCAATTCGCTTGTCCGAGACGTCCCCCAAGACATCTCATGACATCCCTTCGAACGTCCCCCAAGACGTTCTCTGGCATTGTCCTCTTAGACTCGCGAGCCCCCCGGATGGTTACCCCTCAATCTATGTGATCTAGATCTCTTTGTGAAGGACTTGTGGTTCATGTGAAGGACCGCGAGCGCAAAGATTTCGTAACCACCCGGGCCGTGGGGCGTTGTGCGTTCAGAGTGCCCGAGATCAGGCCTGACCGGCCAGTTCGTACCCGGCCTCGTCGACGGCGGCGCGTACGGCGTCCTCGTCCAGCGCGGTCCGGGAGGTGACGGTGACCTGGCCGGTGGCGGCCACGGCCCGCACGGAGACGACGCCGTCGATCCCGGAGATCTCGCCGGCGACGGCGCCCTCGCAGTGGCCGCAGGTCATGCCGATGACCTGGTAGACGGCCGTGACCCGGCCCGTCTGTCCTTCGGTCGTGTCGCTGTGGCAGGACCCGGTGGGTGAGCAGCAGGAGCCCGTGGTTCCGGTGGGCTCGGCCTTGGTCTCGGTGGTCATGGCGTTCTCCTCGTAGGGGGAAGGGACGACTGTCCCGCCGATAGTACCCCTAGGGGGTATGAAGCCGAACTCCTCGCCGCGGCCCGGTCCCGCCGCCCCGGTCAGAGGTCGCCGACGAGGGGATGCAGATAGCGGAAGAGGACCGTCTTGATCTCGGCGATGTACGCGTCCCGCTGGTCCGGCTCCTGCGCCGTGAGGATCAGGTCCAGGCCGGCCTTGAAGACGGTGAACGTCGTCTGGGCGACACGGGCGACCTCGGCCTCCGGCGCCTCGGGCAGATAGCCGCTGAGGATCCCCTCGACCCGGGCGAGCATCGAGGAGTGGAGGGCCTCGTGCTCCCGGGTGACATGGCCGGGGATGTCGGAGCCGTGCATCAGGACGGCGAAGGCCGGGTTCTCGTAGTTGAACTGGATCAGCGGATCGAGGACGGCGTCCAGGAGCTGGTCCAGGGGCAGTTCGAGGTGGGCGGGGAGGAACGCCTGTCCGTAGGTCGCGCGCCAGCGGGCCAGGAGCTGGTCGCCCAGCTCGATGGCGATGGCCTCCTTGTTGGGGAAGAACTGGTACAGCGTGCCGGGGGAGACGCCGGCTTCCCGGGCGATGGAGTTGGTGCTCGCCGCGGTGTAGCCGGTGGTGCAGAAGACCTGGGCCGCCGCTTCGAGGAGCTGGGCGATACGGCGCTCGCCGCGGGCCTGGCGCCGACGTGGCTTCTCCGCTTCCGTGGCGTCGCTCTTCGGCTCCGGCATATGAATCCCCGGCTTTCCTGGATCGGTTGACAAACGCGAGCGATGGCTCGCAAAATTGAGAAATGCGAGCGATGACTCGTGTTTGCCATTCTATGGCAACGGCTGACCCATGCCATGGGTCACGGTGAAGGGGACACCGCACCATGTCCGAAGTCAATACCGGCCCGCGTCCCGGGGGCTGGACCCGGTTCGTCACCGCGCGGCCCAGGCTCTCTCTGCTGGTCGCGCTGGTGATCACGGCCCTGGCGGTCTTCGCGGGGAGCGGGGTCGCCGACCGGATGGGCAGTGGGGGCTGGGAGGACCCGGACGCCGAGTCGACCTATGCGACCAAGGCGCTGGAGCGGGAGTTCCCCGCCTCCGAGCCGAATCTCCTGCTGCTCGTCGGCAGCGGGAGCCGGAGTGTGGACGATCCCGCCGTGGCCGCCGAGGCCGAGCGCCTCACCGACCGGCTGGCGGCCGAGGAAGGCATCACCGGGGTCGGTTCCTACTGGCGGACCAAGGCGCCCGCGCTGCGCGCCGAGGACGGGCGGGAAGCGCTGATCGCGGCCCGGATCGAGGGTGACGAGAAGACGGCCGCCGCGGTGCTGGACCGGATAGCGCCCGCGTTCCGCGGCGAGCGGGGACCGTTGGAGGTCTCGGTCGGCGGACCGGTCGCCGTGCGGCACGAGATGCAGACCATCATCGAGGAGGATCTGCTGCGGGCCGAGCTGATCGCCCTGCCGGTGACGCTGGTGCTGCTGGTGATGGTGTTCGGCAGCGCGGTCGCCGCCCTGCTGCCGCTGGGTCTCGGCATTGTCGCCATCCTGGGGACGAACGCGGTGCTGCGCGGCATCACCGAGCTCACCGATGTCTCGGTCTTCGCGCAGAATCTCACCACGGCTCTCGGGCTCGGACTGGCCATCGACTACGCGCTGTTCATCGTGCGCCGATTCCGCGAGGAGCTGGCAGAAGGAGCCGAGGTCCGTGACGCGGTGGGCACCACACTGCGCACCGCCGGGCGCACGGTGCTCTTCTCGGCGCTGACCGTGGCGGTGTCGCTGGCCGCGATGCTGGTCTTCCCGCAGTACTTCCTGCGTTCCTTCGCCTATGCCGGGATCGCGGTGGTGGTGCTGGCCGCCGCGGCGGCGCTGATCCTCCTGCCGGCCGCGCTGATGCTGCTGGGCCACCGGGTCAACGCCCTGGACCTGCGGCGGCTGCTGCGCCGTGGCGGGCGTACCTCCGCGCGGGCGGAGGGAGCCGGATGGGCGTGGACGGCGGCGCTGGTGATGCGCCGGGCCCCGGTCTTCGCGGTCGCCACGACGGCCGGGCTCGTGCTGCTCGGACTGCCCTTCCTGGGGGCCGAGTTCGGCACGGCCGACCACCGTCAGCTTCCGTCGGGCGCCGAGTCCCGGGTGGTCCAGGAGAAGATACGGGACGGCTTCCCCGGCAGCCCGAGCGGCGGTTTGGAGATCCTTACCGAGGGCGCTGCCACACCCGCCGAGTTCGCGGACTACCGCGGCCGGATCGCCGCCCTTCCGGAGGTGGCGAGAGTCGACGGTCCCGTCGTCGCGGGCGAGCACGGGTATTTCACGGTCCTGCCGAAGGGCGAGGCGGTGGGCCAGGGGTCGCAAGAGCTTGTCCGGGAGATCCGTGCCGAACAGGCTCCGTTCGACACCTCGGTGACCGGTGCCGCGGCTGTGCTGGTCGACTCCAAGGGCGCGATCGCGGACCGGCTGCCCTGGGCGGCGGCCATCATCGTCGTGGTGACGCTGTTGCTGGTCTTCCTTCTCACCGGCAGTGTGCTGATACCGATCCAGGCGGTCGTGCTCAACGCGCTGAGCCTGACGGCGATGTTCGGTGCGGTGGTCTGGGTCTTCCAGGACGGCCATCTGTCCGGACTGCTCGCCTTCACCTCCACCGGAGACATAGAGACGACCCTGCCGGTGCTGATGTTCTGTGTCGCCTTCGGACTCTCCATGGACTACGGGGTCTTTCTGCTCTCCCGCATCAAGGAGGAGTACGACAGCAGCGGGGACCATGAGCAGGCGGTGGCCTTCGGACTCCGGCGCACCGGAGGGCTGATCACCGCGGCGGCGGTGATCCTCGCACTGGTCATGGTGGCCATCGGTACCTCACGGGTCACCAATACGAAGATGCTGGGGCTCGGGATCGCGCTCGCGGTGATCATGGACGCGATGGTGGTGCGCAGTCTGCTGGTTCCCGCGGTGATGAAGCTGACGGGGAAGGCGACCTGGTGGGCACCGGGACCGCTGTGCCGTTTCCATACGCGGTTCGGCCTGAGCGAGGGCGAGTCCATACCGGGCGCCGAGGCGGGCCCGAGGCCCGCTGCCAAGGGCGAGGAACACGACAAGGACCGGGACCGGGACACGGCGGGCGTCTGAGCGTCGGACACGGCGGGGGAGCGGGGGAAGCGCAGGGGGAGGTCCCGTACCGAAATCGGTACGGGACCTCCCGCCCGGCCCCTTCTCACCTCACGGTGTGCGCGGGTGCGGTCAGCCTCTGCTGCCTCTGTTACCGGGGCGGTTGGCCACCCAGGCGCGAACGGTGTCCGCGTACCAGTAGGGCTTGCCGTTCTCCACGTGGTCGGGCGGCGGAAGCAGTCCATGCTTGCGGTAGGAGCGGACGGTGTCCGGTTGCACCCGGATATGCGCCGCGATCTCCTTGTAGGACCAGAGCCTTCTGTCCGTCATCTGTGGCACCTCCCTGCGCCGGCCGCAGGAAGGTCTGTCGACCGTCGGGGGAGCTGCGGCTGGGACGCTGGCGATCACCCAGCCTGTGCCCAGTGAGCGACACAGAGTGATGGAGAAAGCGGAATTGTCGCTTCCCTGTGACGGAAGACCCGCGTAATGGAGATATGCGTGACGTTAACGGGATCTCTGTGACAGATATGGCACATGCGGCGGATGTGTGCCGGGTGCGGGCCCGAGACGGTGGCCGTCAGGCGCCGCACCTTCGCAGGAAGCGGCGTGTGCGGGTGGCGATCGGGAGCGGCTTGTCGGGCGGACACGGATACATGTCCTGTTCGACGATGGCGAAGAGATCGACATTCAGCCGCTGTGCTGCCGTCAGGACCGGCTCCAGCGCCGGCACCCCGCCCGGCGGCTCGCACATCACCCCGCGCCCGACGGCCGGCCCGAACGGCACCCCGTTCGCCACGACTTCGGCGAGGATCTCCGGATCCACCTGCTTGAGATGGAGATAGCCGATCCGCTCGCCGTAGTTCTCGATCAGCTTGACGCTGTCGCCGCCGCAGTAGGCGTAGTGCCCGGTGTCCAGACAGAGGGAGACCAGTTCGGGATCGGTGGCGTCGAGGAAGCGGCTGACGTTCTCCTCGCTGTCGACATGGGTGTCGGCGTGCGGATGGACGACGATGCGCAGTCCGTACCGCTCGCGCACCTCCCGGCCCAGGCGTTCGGTCTGGGTGGTCAGATCGCGCCACTGTGCGGCGCTGAGGGTGCGGTCCTCCAGTACTTCGCCGGTCTTGTCGTCGCGCCAGAAGGAGGGAATGACGACCAGATGGTCCGCGCCCATCGCGCGGGTGAGCGCGGCGATGTCCGCGACATGCGCCCAGGTCCGCTCCCAGACGGCGGGCCCATGGTGCAGCCCGGTGAAGACGGTCCCGGCCGAGACCCTCAGTCCTCGCCGGGCGGTCTCCTCGGCCAGCCGGGCGGGGTCGGTCGGGAGATAGCCGTAGGGGCCGAGTTCGATCCACTCGTAGCCCGCCTCGGCCACCTCGTCCAGAAAGCGACGCCAGGGAACCTGTGACGGGTCGTCGGGAAACCACACGCCCCAGGAGTCGGGGGCCGACCCGACCCGGATGCGGTTCAGCGTGGGCACGGAGGAGGTCATACCGGTCAGCTTTCCGGCCGTGCCGAAAGAGTGTCAAGGCTTCGTCCGAATGTAAGGACAAAACGTTGACAGGTTCCGGATGGAGCATTAGACCTGGGGTGGGCCGCGGACGCCCGCAGACCCGGTCATGGCCGCCGAACCGAAGGGACCGCGTATGACCGCGCCGTACGACGTGATCACCATGGGCCGGATCGGCGTCGACCTCTATCCGCTGCGGACCGGGGTGCCGCTGGCCCAGGTGGAGACCTTCGGGAAGTTCCTCGGCGGCTCCGCGACGAATGTCGCGGTCGCCTCGGCCCGGCTGGGCCGGCGCGCCGCCGTCATCACCCGCACCGGACGGGACGCCTTCGGGGACTATCTCCACCAGGCGCTGCGGGAGTTCGGGGTCGACGACCGCTGGGTGACGGGGGTCGACCGCTGTCCGACCCCGGTCACCTTCTGCGAGATCTTTCCGCCGGACGACTTCCCGCTCTACTTCTACCGCCTGCCCAAGGCTCCCGATCTGGAGATCCATCCGCACGAACTGGATCTGGACGCGATCGGCGCGGCCAGGATCTTCTGGATGACAGGCACCGGACTGTGCGCGGAGCCCAGTCGTACGGCGACGCTCACCGCGCTGGAGTCACGGGCCCGGTCCGGTATCACCGTCTTCGACCTCGACTGGCGGCCGATGTTCTGGCAGGCGGACGCCGAGGGCTCGGCCGGCGGGACCGAACCGGCCGGGTCGGCCGACCCACGTGAGCTGTACAGCCGGGCCCTGCGGTCCGCCACGGTGGCCGTCGGCAATCTGGACGAGTGCGAGGTGGCCGTGGGGGAGCGTGATCCGGAGGCCGCCGCGCGGGCACTGCTCGCGGCGGGACCCGAGCTTGCCGTCGTCAAGCAGGGGCCCAAGGGCGTGCTCGCCGTCCATCGCGACGGCACCCGGGCCGAGGTGCCGCCCGTTCCGGTGGAGGTCGTCAACGGACTCGGCGCGGGAGACGCGTTCGGCGGCGCCCTCTGCCACGGGCTGCTCGCGGGATGGGAGTTGGAGCGCGTCATGAGATACGCCAACGCGGCGGGCGCCATCGTCGCGGCCCGGCTCTCCTGTTCGTCCGCGATGCCGTACGAGCGTGAGGTCGCCCAGGTGCTCGCGGGCGGCCCGGTCCCGGCGCAGGACCCGTCCGCGGGTCCGCCGCCGGACACCGCGCCGTCCGCGGGCCCGTCCACCACCGCCGCCCCGGGGGCTCGGTCATGACCGGCGTCGATGTGTCGGAGCTGGTCCGGCTGCGTACGCACCATCCCGAGGCCGTCGCGGAGGCCGCCGCCCGTCGCGTCCGCCGCCCTCTGCTGCGCACCGGAGGCCACTCCACCGGCCGGCTGATGATCATCGCCGCGGACCATCCGGCCCGCGGCGCACTCGCCGTCGGGGACCGCCCTCTCGCCATGGCCGGCCGGCTCGATCTGCTGGAACGGCTCTGTCTGGCCCTGTCCCGCCCGGGTGTCGACGGTGTGCTCGCCAGCGCCGACATCCTTGACGATCTGCTGCTGCTCGGCGCCCTGGAGGACCGGGTGGTCGTCGGCTCGATGAACCGCGGCGGTCTCGCCGGCGCCGCCTTCGAGCTCGACGACCGCTTCACCGGACACCGTCCCGAGGACCTCGCCAGGCTCGGCTTCGACGCGGGCAAGCTGCTGCTCCGTATCGACTACGAGGACCCCGGCTCCCTGGACACCCTGCACTCCGCCGCCCGCGCCATAGACGCCATGGCCGAGCGCCGGTTGCCGGTCTTCGTGGAGCCGTTCATCTGCCGGCGTGTCGGGGGACGGCTCCGTACCGATCTGGGCGCGGAGGCCGTGACACGCTCGATCGCCATCGCATCGGGGCTGGCAGGTACCTCCGCGTACACCTGGTTGAAGGTTCCCGTTACCCGCAACCCCGACGATATGGCCCGGGTCATGGAGACCTCGACACTCCCCGCCGTCCTGCTGGGCGGCGACATCGGAGGCGACCAGGAGGGTGCGTACGAGAAATGGCGCGGGGCGCTGCGGCTGCCCACGGTCCAGGGCCTTGTCGTGGGCCGCTCGCTGCTCTATCCGGTCGACGGTGATGTAGCGGGTGCCGTCGACATCGCGGTAGGGCTGCTCCACGGGGGTACGGAGGCATCATGACGACCGACCACCAGGAGCCGCCCGGCACGGACGACCGGCGGGAGCGGCACGACGAGCGGGAACGGAACGGGCGGCGGGAACGGACCGGCCGAGGAGGGCGGTACGAGCCGCCGGAGCCGGAGCGGTACGTGCCCGCGGGCAGCGCCGCGGCCGGACCGTACGTCCTCGACATCGGTCCCGAACGGGCCGGCTGGTCCCACAGCGGTCTCCGCGTCCTGGAACTCCCACCCGGTGGCGCCCACACCCTGGCCACCGGGGACAGCGAGTGGATCGTGCTTCCGCTCACCGGCGGTTGTACGGTGCACACGCAGGGCGAGTTCTTTGAACTGCTGGGCAGGGAAAGCGTGTTCAGCGGAGTCACGGACTTCGCGTACGTTCCGCGCGACGCCCACGCACAGATCGCCTCCGGTGCGGGAGGCCGCTTCGCCCTGGCAGGAGCGAGGTGCGAGCGACGACTCCCCGCTCGCTACGGTCCCGCGCCGGAGGTTCCGGTCGAGCTGCGCGGCGCGGGAACCTGCTCGCGCCAGGTCAACAACTTCGCCGCCGCCGATGTCTTCGACTGCGACCGTCTGATCGCGGTGGAGGTGCTCACTCCCGGCGGCAACTGGTCGTCGTACCCACCGCACAAACACGACGAGCACGTTCCGGGCGTGGAGTCCGAGCTGGAGGAGATCTACTATTTCGAGATCGACGGCGGCGGCCTCGGCTACCACCGGGTCTCGCCCTCGCGTCCGGGCGGCACGGATGTCCTCGCCGAGGTCCGTACGGGCGACACCGTCCTCATCCCGGACGGCTGGCACGGGCCGTCCATCGCCGCGCCGGGACGCGACATGTACTACCTCAATGTGATGGCGGGACCGGGCCGGTCCAGGGAGTGGCTGATCCGGGACCACCCCGACCACGGCTGGATCAGGAACACCTGGCCGGAGCAGGCCGTCGACGCGCGACTGCCGCTGTACGGAGCGGGACCGCCGCGCCACGGAGCCGAGGAGGACCTCCGATGAGCACACGCCGTCTCACCGTCGCCCAGGCGCTGATCACCTTTCTCTCCCGGCAGTACACCGAACGGGACGGCAGCAGAAAGCGGCTGGTGAACGCCGTCTGGGGCATCTTCGGACATGGCAACGTGGCGGGTATCGGCCAGGCCCTTGTCGAGTCCACGGACGAGATGAGGTACTTGCAGGGACGGAACGAACAGGCCATGGTCCACGCAGCCGTCGGCTACGCCCGTCAGAGCAACCGCCTCTCCGCCCATGCCGTGACCACCTCCATCGGCCCCGGCGCCACCAATCTCGTCACCGGTGCGGCACTCGCCACCATCAACCGCCTCCCTGTGCTGCTGCTCCCCGGTGACACCTTCGCCACCCGTCCCGCCGATCCCGTTCTCCAGCAGCTCGAAGTCCCCTCCGCGGGGGATGTCTCCGTCAATGACGCCCTGCGCCCGGTCTCGGCGTACTTCGACCGTGTCACCCGCCCCGAGGCGCTGATCCCGGCCGCGCTCGCAGCGATGCGTGTGCTCAGCGATCCCGCGCAGACCGGGGCCGTCACCCTCGCACTGCCGCAGGATGTGCAGGCGGAGGCGTTCGACTGGCCGGAGGAGTTCTTCGCCGAGCGCGTCTGGCGGGTCCGCCGCCAGGCGCCCGATCCCGATGAACTCGCCGATGCGGTCCGGCTGGTACGGGCAGCCGCCCGTCCCCTGCTCGTCGCGGGCGGCGGAGTCCACTACAGCGCGGCGCAGGAGGCGCTCGCCGCGTTCGCCGACGCCACCGGCATCCCGGTCGCCTCCACCCAGGCGGGCAAGGGCTCCCTGCCCCATGACCACCCCTGCGATGTCGGGGGGATCGGCCACACCGGCACCGCCACCGCCGATGAACTGGCCAGGACCGCCGATCTGGTCATCGGTGTCGGCACCCGCTGGTCGGACTTCTCCACCGCTTCCGCCACGCTCTTCTCGAACGCGGCCGTCCGCTTCCTCAATGTGAATGTCACCGGCTTCGACGCCCACAAGCTCGCGGCCCACCCGCTGGTGGCGGACGCCCGTACCGCCCTGGAAGGGCTGACCGCCGCACTCGCCGAGGCCGGCGGCCATCGGGTCGCGCCCTCGTACACGGCCGAGTACGGCGAGGACAAGGAGCGCTGGGAGTATCGCGTCGACGCCGCGTTCGCCGCCGACGAGGAGCTCGCCCGGCCCACCCAGGCACAGGTCCTCGGAGTGCTCGACGCGCTCGTCACCGGCGAGGACATCCTCATCAACGCGGCGGGCTCGCTCCCCGGCGATCTCCACAAGCTCTGGCGGGCCCGCTCGCACGACCAGTACCACGTCGAATACGGCTACTCCTGTATGGGCTACGAGATCCCGGCCGCCCTCGGTGTGCTGCTGGCGGACCCCGGCAGGCCCGTCTGGGCCCTGGTCGGGGACGGTACGTATCTGATGAACCCCACCGAGATCGTCACCAGCGTCCAGGAACGGCTGCCTCTCAAGGTGGTGATCCTCCAGAACCACGGGTATGCCTCCATCGGAGGGCTCTCCGCGTCGGTCGGCGCCGAGGGTTTCGGTACGGCCTACCGCTTCCGGGCACCCGACGGTACGTACACCGGTGCCCCGCTGCCCGTCGATCTCGCGGCCAACGCGGCCTCGCTCGGCATGCGCGTGATCCGCGCCAAGACCGTCCGTGACCTGCGCGAAGCCCTGACCGAGACGCGCGCGGCCGACGTTCCTACATGTGTCTACGTGGAGACCGAAACGGCAGACACTATGTCCGGCGTGCCCCCGGCCCAGGCGTGGTGGGATGTTCCCGTGGCCGAGACAGCGACCCGTACGCCCGCGGTCGAGGCCCGCGAGGAGTACGACCGGCACGTTGCCGCCCGGCGCCGTCATCTGTGAAGGAGCACGCAATGAAGACCGTCAACCACTGGATCGGTGGCAAGACCGTCGAGGGCGCGTCGGGCAACTGGGGCCCGGTGACCGATCCGGCGACCGGCGCCGTCACCACGCGGGTGGCGCTGGCCTCCGCCGAGGAGGTGGACAGCGCCGTCGCCGCCGCGAAGGCCGCGTACGCCACCTGGGGCACCTCCTCGCTGGCCCAGCGCACCGGCATCCTCTTCCGCTACCGCGCGCTGCTCGACGCACGCCGTGACGACCTCGCCGCGCTGATCACCGCCGAGCACGGCAAGGTGCACTCGGACGCGCTCGGCGAGGTCGCGCGCGGTCTGGAGATCGTCGAGCTGGCCTGCGGGATCACCACCCAGCTCAAGGGAGAGCTGTCCACCCAGGTCTCCAACCGGGTCGACGTGGCGGCGATCCGCCAGCCGGTGGGTGTGGTCGCGGGCATCACGCCCTTCAATTTTCCCGCGATGGTGCCGATGTGGATGTTCCCGCTGGCGATCGCGTGCGGGAACACCTTCGTACTGAAGCCCAGCGAGAAGGATCCGTCGGCCGCGAATCTGCTGGCCGAGCTGGCCGCGGAGGCGGGGCTGCCCGACGGCGTGCTGAATGTCGTGCACGGCGACAAGATCGCGGTGGACTCGCTGCTCGCCCATCCGGATGTGGCGGCGGTCTCCTTCGTCGGCTCCACACCGATCGCCCGCCACATCCATACGACGGCCTCCGCCAACGGCAAGCGCGTGCAGGCCCTCGGCGGCGCCAAGAACCATATGCTCGTCCTGCCCGACGCCGATCTGGACGCCGCCGCGGACGCGGCCGTCTCCGCCGCGTACGGCTCGGCCGGTGAGCGCTGCATGGCTGTCTCGGCGGTCGTCGCGGTGGGCGCGATCGGTGATGAACTGGTCACCAAGATCCGTGAGC
Source organism: Streptomyces lushanensis (assembly GCF_001700515.1). Taxonomy (GTDB): domain Bacteria; phylum Actinomycetota; class Actinomycetes; order Streptomycetales; family Streptomycetaceae; genus Streptomyces; species Streptomyces lushanensis. The sequence goes on along the minus strand of NZ_MAUD01000008.1, from coordinate 4,406 downwards.
GCGCCGAGAAGATCAAGATCGGTCCCGGCAACGACCCGACGTCCGAGATGGGCCCGCTGATCACCAAGGCGCACCGCGACAAAGTCGCCTCGTATGTCACGGGAGCGGCGGCCCAGGGCGCCGATGTCGTCCTGGACGGCACGGGCTACACGGTCGACGGCTTCGAGGACGGCCACTGGATGGGGCTGTCCCTGCTCGACCGGGTCTCCACCGACTCCGACGCCTACCGCGACGAGATCTTCGGCCCGGTGCTCTGCGTGCTGCGCACGGAGACGTACGAGGAGGGCGTGAGGCTGATCAACGCCTCACCCTTCGGCAACGGTACGGCGATTTTCACCCGGGACGGCGGCGCGGCCCGCCGCTTCCAGCTGGAGATCGAGGCGGGCATGGTCGGAGTGAATGTGCCGATCCCGGTGCCCGTCGGGTACCACTCCTTCGGGGGCTGGAAGGACTCGCTCTTCGGCGACCACCACATCTACGGCAACGACGGTGTGCACTTCTACACGCGCGGCAAGGTGATCACCACCCGCTGGCCCGACCCGTCCGAGGCCCCGGTGGGCGTCGACCTGGGATTTCCGCGCAACCACTGACCACGAGCCGCTCGTGAGGCGGTCGTGCGATGCGGGACCGGGCCGGGCGCCGAGTGGCCGGGCTGCCGCCCGGTAGGGCCATTCGGGGTAATTGGCGAAGTTTTTGCCTAAGGGCCCGATCTCTCCTCCACGCCGCCTCCCGGCCACCTCACAGGCCTTGCCGCGCCCCGAAGACCGCGCGGCGAGGCCGTTTTACCTCCCTGCGAAGGCCGCCGAGATCGCTGTGTCCCGTGACCGGTGCCGTAACGGTCGCGTTGACCGAGCGCACTCGAATGACTGACGCTCGATAGTTGGATGCTGGATACAACTGATCCGGCGACCGGAAGCAGGAGGACACACATGTGTGGCATCACCGGTTGGGTCTCCTTCGACCGCGTACTGCTCGACGCGTCCGAGACGCTGGACGCGATGACGAAGACGATGTCCTGCCGGGGCCCCGACGCCGGCGGCACCTGGATCAGCGGTCCCGCCGCCCTCGGACACCGGCGACTGGCGATCATCGACCTGCCTGGGGGGCGGCAGCCGATGACCCTGACGACACCGCGGGGCACGCTCGTACTCGTCTACTCGGGCGAGACCTACAACTTCACCGAGCTGCGCGGAGAGCTGACCGGACGCGGTCATCGGTTCACCACCGACTCCGACACCGAAGTCGTCCTGCACGCCTATCTGGAGTGGGGCGAGGCGATGGCCGAACGCCTCAACGGGATGTACGCCTTCGCCATCTGGGACGGCAGGGACCAGAAGCTGGTGATGATCCGCGACCGGATGGGCATCAAGCCCTTCTACTACTACCCGATCCCCGGAGGCGTGCTGTTCGGCTCCGAGCCCAAGGCGATACTCGCCAATCCGCTGGCCCGGGCCCGGGTCGGCCTCGACGGGCTGCGTGAGCTGTTCGGCTTTGTGAAGACGCCCGGCCACGCGATCTGGGACGGTATGCGCGAGGTCGAGCCCGGCACCCTCGTGACCGTCGACCACAACGGACCGCGCCGCCATGTCTACTGGTCGCTGGAGACCAGGCCGCACACCGACGACCGCGACACCACCGTGGCGCGTGTACGCACGCTCCTCGACGACATCGTGCGCCGCCAGCTCGTCTCCGACGTACCGCGCTGCACCCTGCTGTCCGGTGGACTGGACTCGTCCGCGATGACGGCGCTGGCCGCCGTACAGCTCGCCGAGAGCGGTGAGAAGGTCCGCAGTTTCGCCGTCGACTTCGTGGGCAGGACCGAGCACTTCGTCGCCGATGAGCTCCGTACCACTCCGGACACGCCCTTCGTCCACGATGTCGCGCACGCCTCGGGCACGGATCACCAGGACATCGTGCTCGACTCGAACGACCTGGCCGACCCCGAGGTACGGGCCAGGGTGATCAGGGCCCGTGACATTCCCATGGGGCTCGGTGACATGGACTCCTCGCTCTATCTGCTCTTCAGAGCGATCCGGGAGCGCTCGACGGTCGCGCTCTCCGGCGAATCGGCCGACGAGGTCTTCGGTGGCTATCTCCAGTTCTTCGACGAGGAGGCCAGGCGGGCCGATACGTTCCCGTGGCTGGTGCGCTCCGAGGAGTACATCGGGGACGACGCCGATGTGCTGCGGCCCGAGGTGAACAAAACCCTGGACATGCGGGGATTCCTCCAGGACAACTACGCCGCCGCCGTCGCCGAGGTCGAACGCCTGGACGGCGAGAGCGACTTCGAGTACCGGATGCGGAAGATCTGCGCGCTCCATCTGACGCGCTTCGTCCGGTTGCTGCTCGACCGCAAGGACCGTACGAGCATGGCGGTGGGGCTGGAGGTCCGGGTGCCGTACTGCGACCACCGGCTGGTGGAGTACGTGTACAACGCCCCCTGGTCGATGAAGTCCTTCGACGGCCGGGAGAAGAGCCTGCTGAGGGAGGCGACGGCCGATCTGCTGCCCAGGTCGGTCTACGACCGGGTCAAGAGCCCCTACCCCTCCACACAGGACCCCAAGTACGCGATCGCCCTCCAGGAGCAGGTCAGGGACCTGCTCACCGATCCGTCCCATCCGGTCTTCGAGGTGCTCGACACCGAGCGCGTCCGCCATCTGGCGGAACGGGAGACCCCGCAGACCACCATGGCCTCCCGCCGGGGCCTGGAACGCACCCTGGACATGGCGCTCTGGATGGACATGTACCGCCCGGAGATCACCCTCGACTGACCGCACCCGGTCGCTCGACCCTGCCCCGCGGACGGCCGCCGCCGCGGGGAGAGCGCACCCCGCCGAGACCCCCACGGGCCGGCGAAACTCCTCGCCCGTCTGACAGCCGCCCGAGGCGGCCCGCGTACCGCGTCTGGTGTACGTGTCCTCCACTTCGTACTACCCGAGGAGGCCACCGAGTTCCGACCGGTGACAGCGGCATCGGTCGCAGGGCCAGTTTAGGGTTCAATCATGGAGACCCGAACCCCCCGCCGGTCCCGGCCACGCCCGCGCTGGCTCGTGGGCGTGGCCGCCTTCGCGGTGCTCGTCGGAGCCGGTACCTGGACCGCCGTCGCCTCGGACGGTCCGCCCGCCGTCCGCCAGCAGGACCAGGTGCTGAACGTGCCCGGCGCCCGGATCGACACGTCGTACTTCACCACCGGCGGCGGACGCCGACCCGCCGTGCTGATCGGACACGGCTTCGGCGGCAGCAAGGACGACGTACGCGCCCAGGCCCAGAAGCTCGCGCGTGACGGATACGCGGTGCTGACCTGGTCGGCACGCGGCTTCGGGAAGTCCACCGGAGAGATCGGTCTCAACGACCCCGACCACGAGGTCAAGGACGTCTCCCGGCTGATCGACTGGCTGGCGAAGCGGCCCGAGGTCCGGCTCGACGGCACGGGTGATCCCCGAGTGGGTGTGACCGGTGCCTCCTACGGCGGCGCCGTCTCCCTGCTCGCCGCCGGGTACGACCAGCGCGTCGACGCGATCGCCCCGCTGGTCACCTACTGGAACCTGGCCGACGCGCTCTTCCCCGACGGAGTTTTCAAGAAACTCTGGGCGGGGATCTTCTTCTCCACCGGTGGCGGCTGCACCACCTTCGAGAAGCAGCTCTGCTCCATGTACGAGCGCGTCGCCGTCTCCGGCACGCCTGACACCGCCGCCCGTGAGCTGCTGGAGGAACGCAGCCCGTCCGCCGTCGGCGACCGTATCGATGTGCCCGCGCTGATCGTGCAGGGCCAGACCGACTCCCTCTTCCCGCTCGGCCAGGCCGATGCCACGGCCAGGGCGATCAGCGCCAACGGCGCTCCCGTCGACGTCGACTGGATGGCGGGCGGGCACGACGGCGGTGACCAGGAGAGCGACCGGCTCCAGGACCGGATCTCCTCCTGGTTCGACCGCTACCTCAAGGACGACAAGGGCGCCGACACCGGACCCGCCTTCCGGGTCAGCCGCACCGGGGGCATCGACTCCACCGACGGCGAGACCCTGCTCCGTGGCGCGAGCAGCGATCGTTATCCGGGGCTGGAGAGCGGCTCCACCACCGTGCCGCTCGTGGGCGGCACCCGCACCCGGACCTTCGCCAACCCGGCCGGCGCCAGCCCGCCCGGCGTCTCGGCCGTACCGGGACTGACCGGCGGGATCTCCCAGTTCTCCTCCCTCGGCGTCGGGCTCGCCCGTGACTTCCCCGGGCAGTACGCGAGCTTCGACTCCCGGCCGCTGGCCCACTCCCTGCGGATCACCGGCTCACCGACGGTCCGGGCCACGGTCGCCTCCAGCAGCGGTGACGCGGTGCTCTTCGCCAAGGTGTACGACGTCGGCCCCGACGGCCGGTCGCAGGTGCTCCCCTCGCAGCTTGTCGCACCCGTACGGGTG
>NZ_MAUD01000079.1 GCF_001700515.1 Streptomyces lushanensis | reverse complement strand
CCTGCGCGGCAAGATCCTCCGTATCCATGTCGAGGACGACGGCAGCTACACCGTCCCGGACGGAAACCTGTTCCCGGTCGGCACGGCCAGGACGCGTCCCGAGATCTTCGTGATGGGCCTGCGCAATCCCTTCCGGCTGGCGGTGGACCAGGCGACCGGCGCCGTGATGTGGGGCGACTACGGCCCCGACGCGGGCACGGCCGATCCGAACCGCGGTCCCATGGGATATGTCGAATGGCAGACCACGACCAAGGCCCTGAACAGCGGCTGGCCGTTCTGCACGGGTGACAACACCAAGCCCTACCGGGACTTCGACTTCGCGACGCTCACGCCCGGCCCGGCCTTCGACTGCGCCAAGCCGGTCAACGACTCGCGCTGGAACACCGGTCTGTCCGAGCTGCCGCCGGCCACCGCGGCCACGCTCTGGTACGGAGACCGCGACACCGACCAGCCCTGGCCCGAGCTGACCGCGTTCCGCGGCCCCGGCGGTCCGGGCGGCCAGGCGCCGATGGGCGGTCCGGTCTACCACTACGACGCGGACAACCCCTCGCCGGGCAAATTCCCCGAGTACTGGGACGGCAAGGCGCTCCTCGGCGAGTTCTCCCAGGACTACGTGGCGGCCCTCACCCTCGCGGGACCGGACGGACCGGTCACCAAGCTGGAGAACCTCCTCCCCAACAGCGAGCGGTCCGAGAACGGCATCCCGCCCTGGGACAACCCGATGGACCTGGAGTTCGGCCCGGACGGCGCGCTCTACGTACTGGACTACGGCGACGGATTCTTCCGCCAGAACCCCGACGCCGGTCTCTACCGGATCGACTACGCCGAGGGCAACAAGGCGCCCACCGCGGTGATCAGGGCCGACCGCACCTCGGGCCAGGCACCGCTGTCGGTCTCCTTCGACGCCACCGGCTCCAGTGACCCGGACGGCGGACAGCTCACCTATCAGTGGGACCTCGACGGTGACGGCGCCTTCGACGCCACCGGCCCCACTGCGAGCCGTACCTACCCGCAGAACGGGCAGTTCCAGGCCCGGCTGAAGGTCACCGACGCGCAGGGCAAGACGGGACTGTCAAGCCGTCAGATCACGGTGGGCAACACCGCCCCGACGGTCGGCATCACCTCACCGCCCGACGGCTCCTTCTTCAACTGGGGCGACGCCGTGCCGTACGCGGTCAGGATCGAGGACGTCGAGGACGGCGGTGTGGCCGACTGCGCCAAGGTCGCCTGGACCTTCGGCCTCGGACACAACCAGCACGGCCACCCGGTGAACAGCGGAACCGGCTGCTCGGGCGCGGTCGTGACACCGACCGACGCCGGGCACGGTGACACCGAGAACGTCTTCGGCGTCCTCGGCATCACCTACACCGACAAGGGCGCGGGCGGTGTGCCGCCGGCCACCGGTGACGCCCAGGTGGTGCTCAACCCGGCGCTGATGCAGGCCGAGCACCACGACTCCGCGCAGGGTGTCACGATCACCGACGACAGCGCCGCCTCCGGCCAGCGCAAGGTGACGTCCTTCGACGCCGGGGACTGGATCTCCTACGACCCGGTCAACTTCACGGGCATCACCGGTGTGCGGACGCGTGCCTCCGGCGCCGGCACCCTGGCGCTGCGCTGGAACTCCACGGACGCGGACCCGTTCGCGACCGTGTCCGTACCGGCCGGTGACGGCTGGCAGACCGTCACCACGGCCCTGTCCCAGGCGCCTTCCGGCAGCGGAAAGCTGTATGTCACCACCTCGGGCGGTGTCGATCTGGACGCCCTGACCTTCCAGGGTCCCGGCGTCGCCGACAAGACACCGCCGAAGGCGACCGCCACGCTCAGCCCGGCCCAGCCGAACGGCGGCAACGGCTGGTACACCGGCAATGTGTCGCTGAACGTCACCGCCACGGACAACGGCACGGTCAGCAGCCGTCAGTACTCCGTCAACGGCGGTACGACATGGCTGTCGGCCAACGCCGCCGTCACCCTCTCCACCGAGGGCACCACCACCGTCCTGTACCGGGCGACCGACAGCGGCGGCAATGTCTCCGAGGTCGGCACCCTGACCGTACGGATCGACAAGTCCGGGCCGTCGGTGGCGGTCACCGGCCTGGTCGCCGACGGCACCTACGGTGACTCCGAGCAGCCGGCGCCGGTCGTCACGGCCACCGACGCGGTCTCCGGTGGAGCCACCGCCACCACCACCCTGGACGGGGCGGCGGTCACCCCGGGTCAGCCCGTACAGCTCTGGAGGCTGCCGCTGGGAGGCCATGACCTCAAGGTCACGGCCCAGGACCGGGCGGGCAACACGACGACGAGGACCGTGCACTTCACCACCGGCACGTCCTTCGCCGATCTCGACGCGCTGCTCCCGCAGCTGCGCGCCGACGGCCTGATCACCGCGCAGGGCCAGCAGCGGCTGACGGTCCGGCTCGACCAGGCGCGGGCCCATGCCGCGGCCGGGCGGATCAGCCAGGCGGCGGCGGTGCTGGAATCGTTCGCCACCTCGGCGGCCGACACCGCCCTGGTGAACGACGCGGCGGCGCGCGCGGCCCTCGCGCGGGACGCTCGGGCCGTGAAGGGAGATCTCACCGACTGACCTTCTCCGAAGCCCTGTCCGAAGCGCTGTCCCGAAAGAGGGGGCAGCGCTTCGGACAACTTTTGGCGGAACGATCGAAAGTTTCATACGATCGAACAGTAATCCGTTGACCACAGTCGGCAGCCGCCGGCCCGGCGGCCCGGCGGTGCCTTGAGGAAGTGGAGCCCGTGAGCGTTCAGTACCGTGTATTGAGCATGCTGCGCGACAACGGCCCACTGTCCCGGGCCCAGTTGTCGGACAGAATGGAAGTACCACGCCCCCGGCTGCTCGCCGAACTCGACCGCATGGTCGCCACGGGGATGGTCCTGGAGGCGGGCCCGGCGGCCTCGCGCGGCGGCCGTCGCTCCACCCTCGTCCAGCTCGATCCCGGCCTCCGCTTCGCCGCCGTCGATCTCGGCGCCAGCTCGATCGACGTCGAGATCACGGACGGCGGCCTGCACCCCGTGGCCGCCTTCTCCGAGGCCGCCGACATCCGCTCGGGGCCGGTCGCCGTGCTGGACCGCGTCAGCGAACTCCTGCACAAGCTGCGCGCCCAGGGTCACTACACCCGTCTCGACGCGATCGGTATCGGCCTGCCGGGACCGGTCAGCTTCCGCAACGGTGTACCGGTCTCGCCGCCGATCATGGTGGGCTGGAACCGCTATCCCGTGCGTGACACGCTCGCGCGCGAGCACGGCTGTCCGGTGGTCGTCGACAACGACGTCAATGTGATGGCCCTCGGCGAGGCCCACAGCGGAGTGGCCAGATCCGTCGACCACCTGCTCTTCGTGAAGATCGGCAGCGGGATCGGCTCCGGAATGCAGCACCACGGCCGGATATACCGGGGCGCGGAGGGCTGCGCCGGGGACATCGGGCATATCCAGGTCGAGGCCGACGGGCCCGTCTGCTCCTGTGGCAACACCGGCTGTCTGGAGGCGTATTTCGGCGGAGTCGCGCTGGCCCGCGACGCTCTGGAGGCGGCTCGCTCCGGCCAGTCCCCGGCCCTCGCCGACCGGCTCGCCGCGCAGGGCACACTGACCGCCGTGGACGTGGCCGAATGCGCCACGGGCGGCGACAACGCCTCCGTCAATCTCATCCGGGCCGGCGGCCACCGCGTCGGCCAGGTCCTCGCCACCCTGGTCAGCTTCATGAATCCGTCGATGATAGTGATCGGCGGCGGTCTGTCGGGGCTCGGCTATGTCCTGCTCGCCGAGATCCGCAGCGTCGTCTACAAACGCTCGCTGCCGCTGGCCACGGGCAATCTGCCGATCGTGATGTCCGAACTCGGCCCGCGCGCCGGAGTCGTCGGAGCGGCGCTCCTGGCCAGCGAACTCGCCTACGGCGGGCCTTCCTGACAGGGCCGCCCGCGTGAGGCAGCTTGGAGTCCGGCTGTGACAGTGGAGGTCGGCAGTGGCAGTGACATTCGACATCGCGACGGCGAACGCGGACGACATCGCGCGGCTGCGCGGCTGGGCGGACGACGAGGGATGGAATCCGGGCAGATCCGACACACACGCGTTCTTCGCGGCCGATCCGTACGGGTTCCTCGTCGGGCGGCTGAACGGTGAGGCCGTCGCCTCCCTCTCCGCCGTGCGCTACGGAGCGGATTTCGGCTTCATCGGTTTCTACATCACCCGGCCGCGGGCACGTGGACAGGGCTACGGGATCCGGATCTGGCGGGCGGGAATGGCGCGGCTGGCCGGCCGCACCGTGGGTCTCGACGGGGTGGTAGACCAGCAGGAGAACTACCGCCGATCCGGGTTCCGCCGGGCGTGGAACAACATCCGCTACGAGGGCGTGCCGTCGGGCTGCGGCTCTTCGGCGGCTTCGGACGGCATCGCGCTGGTGGACGCCCGAACGGTTCCCTTCGACCGGCTGGCCGCCTACGACCGCCGGTTCTTCCCCGCACGGCGTGACGCCTTCCTCGCCTCGTGGATCAGCCTGCCGGACCGCACCGGCCTCGTCGCGGTGCGGGACGGCGAGCTGCACGGTTTCGCGGCCGTCCGTCCCTGCGCCGGAGCGGCACGGATCGGCCCGCTGTACGCCGCGTCGCCGCGCGTCGCGGCGGCGCTGGTGGACGGGCTCGCCTCGGCCCTACCCGGGCAGCCCGTGGCGATCGACATCCCCGACCGGAACAAGCCGTCGCTGGAGCTCGCGGAGCGGCTCGGGCTGAAACCCACCTTCGAGGCCGCGCGGATGTACACCGGCCCGGTCCCGGAGATGGATCTGCCGGGCCTGTACGGCATCACCAGCCTCGAACTGGGCTGACCGGCTCGAACCGGGTCGACAGGGTCCGGCCGGGCGTAGGCTGGACGGTCCGGGGTCTTCCGACCGGGGATCCGGCCGGATCCACCCGGGAGGCCCCAGGACGGGGAGGGATCCGATGCGTATCGACCGGCTCGACCACCTCGTGCTGACGGTGGCCGACATCGACACCACGGTCGACTTCTACGCACGTGTTCTCGGCATGACACCGGTCACCTTCGCCGGCGGGCGGCGTGCTCTCGCCTTCGGCCGGAGCAAGATCAATCTCCATCGGGCCGGAGCCGAGTTCGAGCCGAAGGCTCTGCGGCCCGTACCGGGCAGCGCGGACCTCTGTCTGATCGTCGGCGATCCCCTCGATCGCGTACGGGAGGAACTCGCCGCGCACGGCGTGCCGGTGGAGGAGGGTCCGGTCGAACGCACGGGCGCCGGCGGAGCGATCATCAGCGTGTATCTGCGGGACCCGGACGGCAATCTGATCGAACTCAGCAACTACCCCTGACACAGCACTCGCCGGCCGGACACGTCACGCGTCCGGCCGGACGGCGGGCGGCAGCCGGATCGGCCGGCTGCCGCTCCCGTGCGCTCAGAGGGATGTCACCAGGTGGACGGCGCCGGCGGGACGACCACCGGCGGCCTGTCGTCGCAGGTGATGGTGTTCGGCAGTTCCCACGGGGCGAGCCAGGCGCCGGTGGTGCCGCCGCCGTCGTTGCCGCCGAGGTCGGTCAGCGAGAACTCCGAGCCCGCTGGTGTGAAGTTGAACGATCCGCAGTTGTTGACACCGACCGCACCGACATTGCGGGCGTCCACGTTCTGGAAGGACGCCGAGCCCGCCACCCGCGCGCTGACCACCGAGGTGCCCGTGCCGTCGACCTTGATGTCCTTGAAGTGGACGTTGGTGATCGAGTACAGGTCCTTCACCGGCCAGTCGCTGACCAGCATGATCGCGTTGTAGGTGTTGTCGAGGAAGTGGTCCCCGGTGACCTGGATGTCGGCGTCGATGTTCTTCTCCAGCGCGTAGAACCAGATGGCGCCCAGGCCGATGTTCCAGTTCAGCTCGTACGTTCCGGCGCGGACCGTGGTGTTGTCGGTGATCCGCAGATGTCCGGTGAACGCCTCCGCGCCGAAGCGCGATCCGACCTGGATGGCGCTGCCCTCCCTGATCGGGTCGGCGATGAGGTTGTTGGAGACGGTGTTGTCCTTGCCGCCGTAGACGGCGATGCCATTGGCGAGCACCGGCGTCTGCACGGTGTTGTGGTCGAACGTGTTGCCCGCGTTGGCGGTCTTCTCCGACCACATGGCGAGACCGTCGTCGCCCGAGTTGCGGACGAAGTTGTCCGACACCACCGAATCCGTCACCCCGGTGTGGAAGTTGAGACCGTCGGCGATCTGGTCCACGATCACATTGTTGGTGATCCGCAGATTCGACATCGGTCCGTCGAACCAGAGACCGACCTTGGTGTGGCGGATGTAGAGGCCGTCGACGGTGGAGTCGCTCATCGCCCCGCCGACACCGTTCACCTGGTCGGTGTCGATGCGCTCACGGACGTCGCCCTCGATCGCGAAGCCGGACAGATGGACATCGGTACTGCCGCCGTCCGCCGCGTCCTTGCCGTAGAAGCCGACACCGGTGTGCACCGAGCCGTCCGGGGCCGGTGTGCTCAGCTCCACCTGACGGCCCTTGATGATGGTGTACCAACTGCCCGCGCCCACGATCGTGACGTCGTCGACGATGATGTGACGGTTCACCTGGTAGGTGCCCGGCGGTATGTACACCTTGAGATGCTTGCGCTTCGCGAAGGCGATCGCCGCGTCGATCGCGCCGGCGGAGTCACGCCGGCCGGACGGATCGGCGCCGAAAGCGAGGACGTTCGCGGCGAGGAGCTCCACACGCGGCTGACCGACGAGCTCCGAGTCGAGCAGATCGATCACCGTCCACGCGGCCCCGCTGCCGGCGGGCACCGTGAGCCGCACCTTGTCACCGGCGCGGTACTTCGCACCGAGCAGCAGACGCTGCTCGTCGTAGAAGTGGTTGGGCCGGAAGGGTTTGTCGATCACCGGGGCCGGGGTCGTGGCGCTCGGCACACACGAGCACTCGGTGATCCACCAGTCGGGGTGCAGCAGACCGGCGTTCGGGTCGTTCGAGAACGGATACTGGTTGTAGAGCCACGCGTACTGCGACGTCAGGGTCATGGTGGAGCGCTTCTTGCCGTTCACCGCGACATCGAGCGGTGCGGTGATGCCGCCGCCGTCGGGGGCGTCCGGAATGCTGTACCGCACGGTGATCGCGTCGGCCGCGCTCGGCAGGGTGAACTCGACGTGCCGGCCCGGTGTCAGCTTGACCGCCTTACGGCCCGACGCCTCGGCCGGCAGCGTGTACGCCGTACGGTCCGGGCCGATGACGGTGCCGTTCGTCGTGGCGTTCTCCGCCTCCTGCTCGACGAAGCCGACGCGCGCGCCTCTGCCCGCGACGAGCGACGGATCGAGGGCGGCGCGTGTCACGGCGGGGGCAGACGCGGCGGACACGGCCGGCACACCGCCGGAGCTCGTGCCGGCGAGGGCCGTACCACCGGCCGGCACGCTGAGACCGAGGACGACCGCGATCACGGCGACGACGGCCCTGGCGGTGCCGCGCGGTGGTCTGCCGGACCGTCTCGCCGCGACTCCTGTGATGCTCCATGACATCGGAATGCTCGTTTCTGTCGGGAGTGTGAACGCCTGTGCCGCTCGGCGGAGCGGACGCCATGAGGTGAGGTGACAGTAGGACCCGCGCAGCCCGTTCCACAAGGTTCATGCGAACTGATTTCGTCTCCTTGCCGCCCAAGTGCGTGCACTCGTTGGATTTTTGCGCTGACTGCCCGGTTCGTTGCCAGGGTTTCCGCAACGCAAAGACGGGGTTTGCCGGACCGGCAACGAAATTCGCGCTCGTCGTGGGTGCCCCGCATGATCGCGGGAGACCCGTTCCGCGGTGAGAGGCATCAGGAGGAACCATGCCCCAGCACAGCCGTCCGTCATCCGCTCCCGACCGGGATGTGCGCCACCGGCTGGTGCCCACGCCCGGCGGCCGTATCCATCTGGTGGAGCAGGGCACCGGCCCGCTGGTCCTCCTGGTGCACGGGTTTCCCGAGTCCTGGTACTCCTGGCGCCACCAGCTCCCGGCGATCGCCGCGGCGGGTTTCCGCGCGGTGGCCGTCGATGTACGCGGTTACGGGCGTTCGTCGAAGCCCGCCGAGGTGGAGGCGTACCGGATGGTCGAGCACGTCGAGGACAACGTGGCCGTCGTACGGGCGCTGGGCGAGGAGACCGCGGTGGTCGTGGGCCACGACTGGGGCTCGGCCATCGCCGCCAACAGCGCGCTGCTCAGGCCGGAGACCTTCACCGCCGTGGGACTCCTCAGTGTTCCCTACGCCCCGCGGAGCGGATTCCGGCCCACCGACGGCTTCTCCCTGATCGGTGGCGACGAGGAGTTCTACGTCAGCTACTTCCAGCGGCCCGGCCGGGCGGAGGCCGAGATCGAACCCGATGTCCGCGCCTGGCTGGCCGGGTTCTACGCCGGGCTCTCGGCGGACACGATGCCGGCGGCCGGCGAGGACAGCCTCTTCTTCGTCCCCCGGGGCGCGAAGCTCTCCGACCGCTTCACCGGGGACACCCTGCCGTCCTGGCTCGGCGAGGCCGACCTCGACTTCTACGCGGGCGAGTTCGAACGGACCGGGCTGACCGGCGCGCTCAACCGCTACCGCAATGTCGACCGGGACTGGGAGGATCTCGCCGCGTGGGACGGGGCACCGATCAGCCAGCCCTCGCTGTTCCTCGGCGGCGCCCTCGACGCCTCCCTGACCTGGATGGCCGACGCCGTCAAGGCCGGTCCCACGAATCTTCCCGGGCTCGTCTCCTCCCATGTCCTCGAAGGCTGCGGGCACTGGATCCAGCAGGAGCGCGCCGACGAGACCAGCCGGCTGCTGGTCGACTGGCTTCGAGTCCTGCCCGCCCCGGAGCGCCGCGCCTGAAAACGCGTTGCCCGCCGGCCGACGGGCTGACAGGCTTCCCGGCATGTCCGACCATGGATCCAGCGGTGCACAGGGCGTGGCCGCCCTCTTCTCCCGCGGGCGGCTGACGGCGATCCCGCGCAAGGCGGCCCGCCGGGAGCAGTTGCTCACGCATCTCACGGAGACGCTGTTCGAGCGGGACCGGACCTACAGCGAGCGCGAGGTGAACGAGGCACTGCTGACGGTCCACGAGGACTGTTCCGCGCTGCGCCGGTATCTCGTCGTGGCGGGCCTGCTGGTCCGGCCCAAGGACGGCAGCAGCTACCGGCGCGTCCGGTAGTCCGGTCAGTCCGGTGGTCCGGTCGCCACCGGCAGGGCGGGCGGAGCCGATCCGACGCGGTCTGCCGCCGTCGCCGGAGCCGGAGCCCGAGTCGGCCGGCGGGCGATCGGCGAAGACACCGTGAAGGATCCCGGTGGCCTGGCCCACCTCGATCAGATATCCGTCCGGATCACGCAGATAGCAGCGCAGTTCCGCCTTGCGGTCGACCGGCTCGGTCAGGAAGTGCGCGCCCTTCGCGGTGGCCTGCTCGTAGAAGGCGGCCAGATCGGCGACCCGTACGTTCAGGAACGACGAGACGGGGTCACCGGGAGCGGGCGGAGTGAGGATCACATCGGGCTTGTCCGGGGTGGGCCCGCCGCCCGGGTTCATGATGATCCAGCCGTTGGCCACCTTCACGATCGCGGGATTCTCGGCGAGCACCACCTCGCCGCCGAGGACGTCCGCGTAGAACCGGCTCGAAACGCCGACATCGCGCACGGTGAGGAAGTGCGTCAGGACCAGCCCCTGTGACGGTGCCGGAAGATCTTCTCGTCGTGCCATCGCCGTCTCCCTGGTTCACCCGCCCGGCGGCACCGCACCGCGTGCGGGACCGCGTGGCGCGGACGGGACCGCTCCGCCCTGTCCACTCTGCTGGCCCCGGGACGCCCGGGCAACTCAACGGGCGCCGACAGGGCCGCAATCGCGCCGAATGAGACGACCGGAGACGGAACGGACCACCGGCGCGCGGGGACAGGACACGGCGGGCCGTCCATATCCCGTTTTCCGTTGTGCCGTACGGACAGGGCGCGGCAAATGGCGATCACGGACATGCCGGGCCCGTCGGCGACGAGCGGCAGGAGACGCCGGGATCGCCCTCGTTTTTCCGTCATGTTTCACAACCGGCGCACGGAACCCGCACGCACCCATCACCATATGAGACATCAGTGCGCGGCGCCGGTCCTCCGTACGAGGGCCGGCGCCGCGCTGGGGGCCGGGGTCCGGCGGTCGGGAGAGCCGACCGGACCCGCCGGGGAGGGATTCGACCGCATGAAGCGGAGCATTCGCACGACCGCACTGACCACCGGAGCGCTGCTGCTCGCGCTCGCGTTACCCGCGGCGCCGGCACTCGCCGACGAACCGGCGCCCCGAATCGATCTGCGCGTCCTGGTGGTGACCGACGGCGGTCCGGCCACGGCCGCCATCGCCGCCGAACTGGACACCGCCGGTACGCCGTACACCCTGGTGGACCTGGGCCGCTCCGACCGGCCGGTGATCGGACCGGCCTTCCTGGCCGATACGGTGGACGGCCGGCCACGGGCGAAGTTCCAGGCCGTGGTCCTGCCCAACGACAACCCGTTCAGCGCCGGCTCGCCCGAGATGGCCGCCCTCGTCGCCTATGAGCGGACGTACGCGATCCCGCAGGTCGACGCGTACACCTACGCACGGCCCCAGGCGGGTCTCGAAGTCCCCACCAGCGGCGGCTACAGCGGTTCCGTGGACGGTGTACGGGCCAGGGTGACCCCCGCGGGCAGCGCGGGCCCGTTCGGCTATCTCGACGGCGAGGTGCCCTTCGAGGACAACGCGCCGGACGTCGGGGAGAGTTACGCCTACCTCTCCCGGCCGCGGGCCGGCGCCGACTTCACCACCTATGTGGACGCGCCGATACCCGGCTCCACCGCCCGGGGCTCGCTCGTCGGTGAGTACCGCCACGACGGCCGCCGGGAACTGGTGGTCACCTTTGTATACAACCAGTACCAGCAGCAGTTCAGGCTGCTCGCCCGGGGCATCGTCGACTGGATGACCGAGGAGATACGCCTCGGCCGGTCCCGGAACTACTTCGCCGTCCACGTGGACGACGTCTTCGGCTCCGACGACCGCTGGGACCCGCTGCTCAACTGCACTCCCGGCGATGTGGACTGCCCGCCGGGCCAGGGCACCCAGAGCGCCATCCGGATGTCGGTCGACGACGTGCGCGACGCCGCCGACTGGTCGCGCCGGCGCGGCTTCGCGCTCGATCTCGCGTACAACGGCGGGGGCAGCGACCAGCACCGCGAGGACAACGGCGGAGCCGATCCGGTCGCCGACGAATTCCTGGCCAGGCGTGCCGACTTCCGCTGGCTCAACCACACCTACGACCACGCGTTCCTCGGCTGCGAGCAGAACGTCACCGTCGTCCCGTGGAAGTGCGCCACCAACGCCGACGGCAGCACGCGCTATGTCAGCCGTACCGAGATCTCCCGGCAGATATCCGAGAACCGGCAGTGGGGCGAGCGGGCCGGACTCCCGCTGCGGAGCGACGAGTTGGTGACCGGTGAGCACTCCGGGCTGAAGGTTCTCCCGCAGCAGCCCGACGACAACCCGAATCTCGCTCCCGCGCTGGCCGACAACGGCATCGCATGGCTCGCCTCCGACAACTCCCGTGACCCGGGACAGCGCGGCGTCGGTCCCGCCCTCACCGTGGCCCGGTACCCGATCAACATCTTCTACAACGCGGGCCGGACGTCCGAGCAGGTCGACGAGTACAACTGGATCTACACCAGCCGGGCGCAGGGCGGCAGCGGTCTGTGCGAAGACCTCGCCAACACCACCTGCCTGCCCGCGCCGCTGGACACCGCCACCGGCTACACCGACCACATCGTGCCGCTGGAGACGAACATCGCCCTCGGGCATGTCCTCGCCAACGACCCGCGTCCGCACTTCGTGCACCAGTCCAATCTCGCCGAGGACCGGATCGGATACCCGGTCCTGGACGCGGTCCTGGACCGGTACACGGCGCTCCACGCCGACAACACGCCGCTGGTGAACCTGCGGATGAGCGACATCGGCGAGGAGCTGCGCGAGCGGACCGTCTGGAACAGCGCCGTCAGGAGCGGCGCCGTCACCGGCTACCGGATCGGCTCCGCCGTGACCGTGCAGGCGCCGGAGGGCACGGCCGTCCCGGCCACCATGCCGGCGGGGACGGTACAGAACCTCCCGGCGGGGACCACGGGCTTCGGGCAGCCGTACGCGGGAACCGTCTCCGGCTGGGTCTCGCGGGCGGCCGGCCAGACCGGTGTCACGCTCACGCTGCCGCAGGCTCTCGTACCGGCCCACGCCGGTCCTTCGGACGCCCTCGCCGGCGGAGCCGGCCCCGCCGGACGGACCGTGCGCCGCGCTGAGGAGCCGCCACTGCGGACCGCGCCGCACGCGCCGGTACCCGCCGGTGTCCTGCGGCCCGTGCGGCTCGGCATCGAGCGCTGATCGCGGCGCCTTCTTCCCGGCACCGGGTCCTGCCCGCCGCTCGGCCGGCAGGACCCGTGACGCCCCCGCACTCTTCTCGCCGTGGAGCACCTCCATGCCCCTGCGTCACCTCGCGCCGCGTCCCGGCGCGGCACGTGTCACCCTCCTCACCGAAGGCACCTATCCCCACAGTCACGGCGGCGTGAGCGTCTGGTGCGACCAGCTCGTCGGCGGTATGCCCGACATGGAGTTCCATGTGGTCGCCGTCACCGGAACCGGCCGCGAGAGCGCCGTGTGGGAGCTGCCCCCGCAGGTGACCGGGCTGGACTCGGTCCCGATGTGGGGGCCCGCCCCCGACGGGGTCCTGCCGCGCGGCCGCGCGCTGCGCCGGCTGATGGCCGCGTACGAACGGTTCCTGACGGCGCTGCTGGATCCGGCCGCCGAGAGCGGCTTCGCCCCCGCCCTCTACGAGATGGCGCGCGCCGCGCAGAACGGGACGCTCAGCCCCGCCCTGCGCGACAACCGCGCGGTGCGGATACTGACCGCCGTGTGGAACCGGCCGGGACTGGCCGTACGCGAGGCCCGCCCGACCCTGTACGACGCGGTCACCGCCACCGGGCTCCTGGAGCACGCGCTGCGCCCGTTCGCCGCCCGTCCGCCGGAGCGGGGCGTGAGCCACGCGGTCAGCGGCGGTGTCGCCGTGCTGCCGGGCCTGGCCGCGGCCGAACTCCACGGTGTCCCGCTGCTGCTGACGGAGCACGGCGTCTATCTGCGGGAGCGCTATCTCGGCTACCGGACCGCTCCTTACCGCTGGCCCGTCAAGGCGGTGCTGCTGGGCTTCTTCCGGCTGCTGGCGGAGGAGACGTACCGCAGGGCCGCCCTGATCACCCCCGGGAACCGCTACAACCGGGTCTGGGAGGAACAGGGCGGAGCAGATCCGCGGCTGATCCGTACCGTCTACAACGGAGTCGATCCCGCGGCCTTCCCGCCCGCCGGTCCCGAACCGGCGCTGCCGACCCTGAGCTGGGCGGGACGTGTCGATCCGATCAAGGACCTGGAGACCCTGATACGGGCGTTCGCGCAGGTCCGCGCGGAGCTGCCCGAGGCGCGGCTGCGGCTCTTCGGCGGCACTCCGCGCGGCGGCGAGGCCTACCGGGAGCGGTGCGAGGAGCTCGCCGCCTCCCTCGGCCACGGCGACGCGGTCACCTTCGAGGGGCGGGTCGACGACATCAAGGACGCCTACGCGGCGGGCAATGTGGTGATGCTCTCCAGCATCAGCGAGGGCTTTCCCTTCACCCTGATAGAGGCGATGTCGTGCGGACGGGCCACCGTCTCCACCGATGTCGGCGGCGTGCGCGAGGCGGTGGGACCGACCGGTCTGGTGGTCCCGCCGCGCGAGCCCGCCGCCATGGCGGCGGCGGCGCTGGAGCTGCTGGCCGATCCGCCCCGGCGGGCGGCGATGGGCGAGGCGGCACGGCTGCGCGTGATCGAGCAGTTCACGCTGAGACAGACGGTGGACACCTTCCGGGCCATCTATATGGAGCTGTCGGCGCTCGGCACCTCCGCCTCCACCCAGCCGTGGACCGCCGACCGGGAGCTGCCCGCGGAGGTGTCCCCGCGGATGCCCGCCGTCGGGTTCCCCCGCGCGGCGAGGGCGGCGGACCTCGCTCCGGCCGGGCATCCGGCCGTCGCCGACCTCGGGGGAATGGCGGGATGAGCGGCCCGATATCCCTGGAACCGGGCGACGGACAGGACGACACCCTCTCCCTGAGGCTGGCGAAGGACACGGCTCGCAGACCGAACGACACGACGCTCACGCTGCGGCTGCCCCGTACCGGCCATGTCGGGCGGCGCTCGCGGACCGACGATCCCGTGGACCGGCTGGCGGCCGAACTGGCCGAACGGATAGGGCCCGCCGTGCACGCGTACGAAGTGGCCGCGCTGCTGGAGTCCGAAGGGCTGACCAGTGAGCGGATACAGGGTCAGTACGGGCATCCGGATCTGTTCTCGCTCGCCGAGGACCTGTTCCGCAAGGTGCCCCGCAGCTTCCCGGAACCGCCACCACCGCCCGATCCCTGGGCGCCCGACCATGTGCGGTGCGCCCTGCGCGGCGCGCTGTTCGCCCTGCCGGCCCTGGCCTACCTGCTGGTTCCTCCGCTGTGGCAGGGCGGACGGGAGACCCAGGGGCTGATCGCCGCCGCGCTGCTCTCCTGGGCGTGGGGCCAGGGCCTCGGGCACCGTACCCATCTGCGGCTCGTGGCCGGCCGGCACGAGGCCGGCCGGACGCTGCTCGCCGGCGCACCGGCGGGAGCGCTGCTGGCGTCGGCGGTGGGAGCCGCCGTCGCCGGGCCCGGTCCCGCGGCGCTCTTCGCCGTGGCGCAGTCCTGCTATCTCGCGGCGGCGGGCGTCCTGCTGGTGCTCGGCAGGGAACGCGTCCTGCTGGCCGCGCTCGTTCCGGTGGCCGCGGGGGCGGCGGCGCTGCCCTGGTGGGAGCCCGGTCCGCTGCCGCGCACCGCGCTTCCCCTGCTCACCCTGGCGCTGGCCGTCGGGGCGGCGGGCCATGCCGTACGGGGAACGCTCAAGGTGCCGCCGGGGCCCGAAGGGCGGCGGCCTCCTCCGGCGGCCTCCCTGCCGTACGGTCTGTTCGGTCTGGCGGCCGGAGTGCTGGTGCTGTCCGTGGGGCGCGGCCACACGCTCGCGGTGGTCGTCCTGACCGTGAGCATGGGCCCGGCGGAATGGCTGCTGTACCGCTACCGCGGGCTCTCGGTGGCGGCCCTGCGCGCCACCACGACCCCCCGTGCCTTCCGGCTGCGCCAGACCGCCGTCCTGACGGTCTGTCTGGTGGCCTATGTGCTGCCGCTGATCCCGGGAGCGCTGCTGACCGGCGCCGATCCTCTGCCGCTGGCCGCGCTGGGAGCGACGCTGTGGACGGCTCTGCTGCTCCAGGCGTTCGGTATCGGCCGGCTACCGGCGGCGATCTGCTGCACGGTGGCGGCGGGCCTCACCGCCGTGCACCTGCTGCACGGGCCACCGGGGCCCCTGACGCTCGCACTGTCCTGCGGCGCCGCGGCGGCCGTACTCGCCGGCTGCGTGCTGTGGCTGCTGGGCAGACCGACGGCGCACGCCTGACCCGACCGACGCGCCCGACGCGCCCGCGCGGCTGCCGCCCGCCGCCGCACCCGGCAGGCCCGCCGCCGCCCGCCCCGTGTCCGACCCGGGCCACCGGTGATCACCACCGGTCCCCGCACGGCCACACGTCCCTGACCATCCATCCACGACCACCCGCAGACAAACCGAGGAGACACCCGTTGACATCCGTACCGCTCGTAGCCGTCACCGGAGCCGAGGGCTTCATCGGCTCGCATCTGACCGAGGCACTCGTGGCGTCCGGACACCGGGTCCGGGCCATGGTGCAGTACAACTCCTTCTCCTCGTACGGCTGGCTGGACAGCGTTCCGTCCGATGTGCTCGACCAGGTCGAGATCGTGCTCGGGGACGTCCGTGACCCGGGATCCGTCCGGGCCCTGGCCGAGGGCGCCGAGACGGTCTACCACCTGGCCGCGCTCATCGCGATCCCCTACTCGTACCAGGCACCGCACAGTTACGTGGACACCAATGTGACCGGCACCCTCAATGTGCTGGAGACGGTCCGCGCCCTGGGCACTCCGCGGCTGGTGCACACCTCCACCAGCGAGACCTACGGCACCGCGCGCACCGTGCCCATCACCGAGGACCATCCCATCCACACCCAGTCGCCGTACGCGGCGTCCAAGGCGGGCGGCGACCGGCTCGCGGACAGCTACCACGCCAGTTTCGGCACTCCGGTGGTCGTGCTGCGCCCGTTCAACACCTACGGCCCGCGCCAGTCCATGCGGGCCGTGATCCCCACGGTCATCGGCCAGGTCGCCGCCGGTTCACGGACCGTCACCCTCGGGGACCTGCGGCCCACCCGCGACTTCACCTTCGTCTCCGACACCGTCCGCGCCTTTCTCGCCGTGGGGACCGCTCCGGCCTCCACCGTCGTGGGCCGGACCTTCAACGCGGGGACGGGGGACGAGATCTCCATCGGTGATCTGGTCCGGCTGATCGGCAAGGTGATGGACGCCGAACTGACCGTACGGGAGGACGAGCAGCGTATCCGTCCCGCCGACTCCGAGGTGATGCGCCTGGTCGCGGACGCCGGCCGGCTGCGCACGGCCACCGGCTGGGCACCGGAGCACAACCTGGAGAGCGGGCTGGCCCGTACGGCCGACTTCTTCCGCGATCCGGCGAATCTCGCCCGCTACAAGGCCGGTGTCTACCACATCTGATCCGCGCTCCACCTCGATCACGGCACCCGATCTCGTCACCGGCGGCCTCCGCCGACCGGTCCACAGACAGGGAGACATCCCATGCACGCAGTGATCCTCGCCGGTGGCAAGGGCGTCCGGTTACGCCCGTACACCACGGCGCTGCCCAAACCTCTTGTACCGATCGGCGATCAGCACGCCATCCTGGAGATCGTGCTCCGTCAGCTCGCCGCCGCGGGATTCACCAGTTGCACCCTCGCCATCGGCCATCTGGGAGAGATCATCCGTGCCTATGTGGGCAGCGGCTCCCGCTGGGGGCTCCGGATCGACTACTCCACCGAGGAGAGCCCGCTGGGCACCCTGGGCCCGCTCCTGACCATGCGGGACCGGCTGCCCGAGACCTTTCTTGTGATGAACGGCGACATCCTCACCGATCTCGACTACCGCGATGTGCTGCTGCGCCACCGCGATTCCGGCGCGCCGTTGACGATCACCACCTACGCGCGCAAGGTGCACATCGACTTCGGTGTGCTGACCACGGACGCCGGGCGGGTCATCGGTTTCACCGAGAAGCCGAGCGTGGACTACCGGGTCTCGATGGGCGCGTACGGGCTGAGCCGGTCGACTCTCGACGCCTACACCCCGGGGCTGCCGCTCGGCTTCGACGAACTCGTCCTCGATCTGCTCAGATCGAGCAATCCCCCGCATGCCTACGAGTTCGACGGATACTGGCTCGACATCGGCCGCCCCGACGACTACGACCGCGCCAACGCCGAGTTCACCACCTACCAGTCCCTTCTGCTCAAGGGAGCCTGAGCACCTCATGCGCATCCTCGTCCTGGGCCTCACCGGATACCTGGGCGGACACGCCGCCGAACAGCTTCGCGCCCTGCCCGGCGCGCGGCTGCTCGGCGGCGGCCGGGGCCCGGCCGCGGGCCTGGCCATCGACCTCGCCACCATCGGCTCCCGTCAACTGGCGGACATGATCGCCTCCTTCGCACCCGACGCGGTCGTCAACTGCGCCGGAGCCGTCGGCGGGGACGCCGTGACACTCGCCGAGGTCAACGCCAGGGGGCCCGCCGTGCTCTGCGCCGCTCTGCGCGAGGCGGCTCCCCAGGCGCGGCTGGTCCATCTCGGATCCGCCGCCGAGTACGGTCCGACCGCCCGGGGCGAGCGGGTCACCGAGAGCGCCGCCACCCGGCCGGCCGGTCCCTACGGTGCCACCAAGCTCGCGGGCACCGTCGCCGTCACCGCGTCCGGGCTGGACTCCGTCGTCCTGCGCGTGGGCAACCCGGTCGGGCCCGGCGCGCCGGCGGCCGGGCTGCCCGGCCGTCTCGTCCAGCAGCTCCGGGGGGCCGGACGGCCCGGGGAGGACCCGGACGCCGTCGTGCGTCTCGGCGATCTGTCGGCCTACCGCGACTTCGTGGACGTACGGGACATCGCCCGTGCGGTCGTCCTGGCCACCACCGCGCCGGGCCCGCTGCCTCCCGTACTGAACATCGGCGGGGGGCGGGCCCTGCCGGTCCGTGAGCTGGTGCACGGCCTGGCACGGGCGGCGGACTTCCGGGGCAGGATCGAGGAGAGCCGGGACGGCTCCCCGCGCTCCTCCGACGTGTCCTGGCAGTGCTCGGACATCACCGCCGCCGCGAGCGCGCTCGGCTGGGTCCCCCGCTACGGGCTGGCGGAGTCCCTGAGCGATCTGTGGGCCTCGGCGCGCACCGAGCCGGAGTCCGCACCGGCACCGACGGCGGTACCAGTGCAGGCGCAGGCACCGGCCGGGGACCGTGTCCGATGAGCCTGCTCGTACCGCTCTACATCCATCCCGTCGAGGATCCGGCCGCCTGGCGGCTGCTGACCTCGGAGGCCGACCGTGTCTACGGCGTCGTGCTCAACCCCGGTGACGGCCCCGGCCGTTCCTCCGATCCCGCCTTCGTCTCCGCCGCGCGTGCGCTGCGCGACGCGGGCATCCGCGTCCTCGGTTATGTCGATCTCGCCTACGGGAAGCGGCCGGGCACCGCCGTACGGGACGATCTCGACCGCCACCGTGAGTGGTACGACGTCGACGGCTGCTTCCTCGACCGCGCGCCGGCCGGGGCCGCCGAACTGCGCCGCTGCCGCCGTCTGGTCCGTGCCGCACGGCGCCGGGGAGCGGCCACGGTCGTACTCAACCCGGGTGTTCATCCGGCCCGCGGCTATGCCCGGATCGCCGACCTGATCGTCACCTTCGAAGGGCACTGGACGACCTATCTGTCTCCCTTCGTCCGCCCGCGCTGGACCTCCCGCCATCCGTCCGAGCGGTTCTGCCATCTCGTGTACGGCGTACCGCCCGCGCTGACCGGGCTCGCCGTACGTACCGCGCTGGAGCGTGGCGCGGCCGTCTCCTGCCCGGTCGCGGGCGAGCTGCCCAACCCATGGGCGGCGCCGCCGTTCGCCCTGTTGCGGAAGGCGCCATGACGCGTCCGCCCCTCGCCCGGCCGTTCCGCCGCGCCCGGCGCCGACCGCGCGCGCTCCTCGCGCCCCTCGCCGTCCTCGTGGCTGCCCTCGCGCTGCTCCCGCTGATGACGGGCTGCTCGGCGACCGGCCCGGGGAAGGGCACGGCGTCCGGGAAGCCCGCTCCCGCCGGGCGCTGGGCACCCCGGCCGGGCACCGCCTGGCAGTGGCAGCTCGACGGCCGGGTGGATCCCGGGGCCGACGTGCCCGTGTACGACATCGACGGTTTCGAGAACACCGCCGCCGATGTCGCCCGTCTCCACCGGGACGGGCGGAGGGTCATCTGCTACATCAACGCCGGTGCCTGGGAGGACTTCCGTCCGGACAGCGACGCCTTCCCGGCCTCCGTCCGTGGTCGGCCCAACGGCTGGGACGGCGAGCGCTGGCTCGACATCCGGCGCCTCGACCTCCTGAGGCCGCTGATGGAGAAGCGCTTCGACATGTGCCGGGCGAAGGGGTTCGACGCGGTCGAACCCGATCTGCTCGACGGCTATCTCAACGACACCGGATTCCCGCTCCGCGCCGCCCATCAGCTCGCCTACAACCGTATGATCGCCCGGATCGCGCACCAGCGAGGTATGTCGGTCGGACTCAAGAACGATCTGCCGCAGGTGCCCGCGCTCGTGGACACCTTCGACTTCGCCGTGAACGAGGAGTGCGCCCAGTACGACGAGTGCACGCTGCTCACCCCCTTCGTGCGGGCCGGGAAGGCCGTCCTCCATGTCGAATACGCGCTGTCCACCGAGGACTTCTGCGCGCAGAGCCGCCGTCTGGGGTTCTCGTCCATGCGCAAGAACCTCGATCTCGACGCCTGGCGCCGCCCCTGCTGACCCGCCCGGCCGGCCGGCAGCGGACTTGGACCGGCCCACCAGTCGGACCGGCCCGCCGACCGCGCCCAGACACCGGGGCCGGTCAGGGCGTGTCGCCCTGCCAGTCCCAGCGCTCCGGGTCGGCGGGCCTGGGCCCGTACAGGGCATGGCCGCCGGGGCCGTAGGAGCCTATCTCGGTGTCCAGCGCGGCACCCCCGGCGAGCCGCCGGTCGGTCCAGCCGGTGACATCCAGCAGCAGACCGTCCAGCGGCCCGGCGACCAGCTCCCGGTAGACATGGCCGGGCCGGGGTCCCGGGTCCGGATCGTCGTGGTCGGCGCCGTACACCCGTCGTCGCCGCAGCAGTTCGTCCATGGCGAGCAGCATCGCACCCGCCACTGACAATCCCCCTCGGCGGTCGCCGTCAGGGGGTCAGTTCCGCCACTGCCTCCAGCAGCCGGTCGACGTCGGAGCGGTCGTTGTAGTGCACGAGCCCGGCACGGACCGCGCCGCCGGTCTCCCGCAGCCCCAGGGCCTCGGTCAGCTCCCAGGCGTAGCAGTGGCCGTCCCACACATTGACCCGACGGGACGCGAGATGTTCGGCGACCTCCCCCGGCGTGTGTCCCGCCACCCGGAAGTAGGCGGTCGCGGTGCGCCGCGCGGGCCTTCCGTGGAGTGTGACGCCGGGCAGTTCCTCCAGCCCGCGCAGCATCACCCCGAACAGCTCACGCTCGGCCGACTCCACCGCGCCCATGGAGACGAGCAGCCGCTCGCGCCGGCCGCCCTCTCCGGGTCCGGCCAGGCCGGCCAGATGGTCGACGGCGGCGGTCACCCCGGCCAGATCCGCGAAGGGCGGTGTCCCGGTCTCGAAGCGCAGCGGCACGGTGCCGGGCGAGCAGGCCAGCCGGTCCGGACGCAGTGTGCCGAGCAGCTCCGGGTCCGCGGCGACCGCGCCGATGTGCGGGCCCGACCACTTGTAGGCGCTGGTGGCGTAGAAATCCGCACCCAGCGCGCGGGCGTCGACCGGGCCGTGCGGGGTGGCGTGCACCCCGTCGACGAAGGTCAGGGCGCCGACCGCGTGTGCCTTGGCGGTGATGGCCACGACATCGGGTCGGGTGCCGAGGATGTTGCTGGCCGCCGTCACCGCCACCAGCCGGGTGCGTTCGCCGAGCAGCGTGTCGTACTGCTCCACCGGCAGCTCGCCCGTCGCCGGGTCGGCCTCGGCCCACCGTACGACCGCGCCCGCGCGGGCCGCGGCCTGTATCCACGGGCGGATGTTCGCGTCGTGGTCGAGCCGGGAGACCACGATCTCGTCACCGGGCCGCCAGGTGGCGGCGAGGGTCTGGGAGAAGCGGTAGACGAGCGAGGTGGTGTTCTGTCCCAGCACGATGCCCTCCGGGACTCCGCCGACCAGATCGGCGACGGCACGGCGGCACTCCGCGACGATCTCTCCCGAGTACCGGCTGGCGGCGAAGGAGCCGCCCGCGTTTCCGATCCCGGTCCGGTACGCGGCGGTGATCGCGTCGATGACCACGGCCGGCACCTGGGTGCCCGCCGCGCCGTCGAGATAGGCCGTTCCGTCGGCGAGCGCGGGGTAGGCCGCACGTACCGTTGCCACGTCGAAGGTCATTGCCATGACTCCTCTCGCTGGTTCCTCGCGGATTCCCGCTGATCTCTCGTGGATTCCTCGCGGACTCCCGTGCCGGATCCGGCCGCTTCTTGTCGATCAGCGGTGCGACGCTGGAGCATATCCCCGTCCGCCGCTCCCCCTTGCGGGTCCGGTCGGTCCCCGCCCGCCACGTCCGGTCCGCGTCCGCGCGTCCACCTGCGGTGCGGGGCGCGTCCGTCGGCGGGGCCGGCGTCGAACAGCCGGGCGGGCACGACCGCTCGTTCAACGGATCCACGGGGAGCACATGTGCGGGGACGGACCGCCTGGCCGCACCACGACCGGTCCGCCGATCCGGACCGGCCGACCGGCCCGGCTCCCGGTGCGAGAGCGCTCAGGACAGGAGGGCCGACAGCAGCGGACGGCAGGCGGCGGCGCGCAACCGCGCCGCGATCCTGGACGCCTGCCGGGAGTCGCTGCTGCGGGACGGCTACCGGGCCACCTCGGTCCAGGCCGTCGCCCGGCGCGCGGGCGTCTCCGTACCGACGGTGTACAAGGTGTTCGGCGGCAAGCGGGAACTGGTCAAGGCCGTCTACGACACCACCCTGGCGCAGGACGACGAACCGGTGCCCATGCACGCCCGGCCGGAGCTGCGTGCCGTACTCGCGCAGACCGACCCGGTGGTGAAACTCGCCGGTTACGCGCGATTCGTGGCGGGCGTCCATGAGCGCCTGGCCCCGCTGACCGCCGTCCTGTCCGCCGCCGATCCGGAGCTGGCCGAGCTGGCCGCCGTCACCGACCGGGAGCGGCTGGCAGGCACCGGAGCGTTCACCGACCACCTCGCGGCGGCCGGGATGCTGCGTCCCGGCCTGGATCCGGTCCTGGCGGCGGACTCCTGCTGGCTGCTGACCTCTCCTCAGGTCCACGAACGTCTGACGCGCGAGCGCGGCTGGACCGCGTCCGAGTACCGGCAGTGGCTCGCCCGGATGCTCGCGGCGGCGCTGCTGCCGTGACACGGGAGCGGCGCACCGCACACGGCCGGCCTCCCGTGACCCGCGTCACGGTTTTCGCCACCTTGTCGACCGACCGAACATTCGGTTAGCGTCGGTCCCGTCAAGAATCGGGCACCGCCGTCGCCCGCCGGCGGGCGGCTCC
>NZ_MAUD01000078.1 GCF_001700515.1 Streptomyces lushanensis | reverse complement strand
CGGGACTCGTGCGAGGGGGACCGCCCACCGGGCCGTCCCCCTCGCACGAGTCCCGCACCCCGGGCTCCTCGGGAGTCCGCCCTTCATGATCGGCAAGACCCCATGACCGACATGGCTCCACGCCGTCGAGGCCGTCCCGCCCGCAAGGACATGGACGCGGGCCCCAGCGCCCGGCAGAAGATCCTGGAATCGGCCCGCGCGGAGTTCGCCGCGCGGGGCTACGACAAGACGTCCATCCGCGGTATCGCCAAGGCCGCGGGTGTCGACCCGGCGCTCGTCCACCACTACTTCGGTACGAAGGACGAGGTCTTCGCGGCGGCCGTCGAGGTCTCCTTCGAACCCGCCCTGCTGCTGCCCACGCTGCTGGCCGGCGGCCTGGACGGCGTCGGCGAGCGGCTCGCCCGCTACTTCATCGGGATCTGGGAGAACCCGGTGACCCGTGCGCCGCTGCTGGCGATCATGCGCTCCGCCCTGACGCACGACGCGGCGGCGAAGGTGCTGCGTACGTTCGTGCTGCGGCGGCTGCTGGAGCGGATCGCGGAGGAGCTCGACGTACCGGATCCGACGTTCCGCGCCGAACTGGCCGCCTCCCACATGATCGGAATCGCGTTCCTCCGCTATGTGATCAAGGCGGATCCGCTGGCCACCGCGGACTCCGAGGAGATCGTCAGAATGGTGGCGCCCACGCTCCAGCGGTATCTGACGGAAAGCTGAGCGGTCGGCCCGCCGTTCCGCACCGGCCGGGCCAGGCCCGGTCCCTTCCGCACCGGCCCACCCGGCGGGGCGGCCCTTCCGTACCGCAGAGGGGCCATTCCGTATACCGGACAAGGCGTCCAGATCTTGGAGGGTGGGCGTAGGCTCTCAGAGAGCCATTTCCGCCGAAGGATCCGTGGCGTGCGCCGTCGACGGATCTGCTGAAGGAGCGAGCGACGATGCCCGAGCTGAGGTCCCGCACTGTCACCCACGGCCGCAATATGGCGGGCGCACGCGCCCTGATGCGGGCCTCGGGCGTAGCGAGCGCGGACATCGGCAAGCCGATCGTCGCCGTGGCCAACTCCTTCACCGAGTTCGTGCCGGGACACACCCATCTCGCGCCGGTCGGCCGGATCGTCTCCGAGGCGATCAAGGCCGCGGGCGCGGTGCCGCGCGAGTTCAACACCATCGCCGTGGACGACGGCATCGCGATGGGCCACGGCGGGATGCTCTACTCCCTGCCGTCCCGCGATCTGATCGCCGACTCGGTCGAGTACATGGTCGAGGCGCACTGCGCGGACGCGCTGATCTGCATCTCCAACTGCGACAAGATCACTCCCGGCATGCTGATGGCCGCGATGCGCCTCAACATCCCCACGGTCTTCGTCTCCGGCGGCCCGATGGAGGCCGGCAGGGCGACGCTCGTGGACGGCACCGTCCGCAAGCTCGACCTGATCAACGCGATCTCGGACGCGGTCAACGAGAGCGTCTCGGACGAGGACATCCTCCGTATCGAGGAGAACGCCTGTCCCACCTGCGGCTCCTGCTCCGGCATGTTCACCGCCAACTCGATGAACTGCCTGACCGAGGCCATGGGCCTCTCGCTGCCCGGCAACGGCTCGGTGCTGGCCACGCACACCGCCCGCAAGGCGCTGTACGAGAACGCGGGCCGCACGGTCGTCGAGATCACCAGGCGCCACTACGAGCAGGACGACGAGTCGGTCCTGCCGCGCGCCATCGCCACCCGCGCCGCCTTCGACAACGCCATGGCGCTGGACATCGCCATGGGCGGCTCGACCAACACCATCCTCCATCTGCTCGCCGCCGCCCAGGAGGCCGAGCTGGAGTACGGCCTCGCCGACATCGACGCCGTCTCGCGCCGCGTCCCCTGTCTGGCCAAGGTCGCGCCCAATGTCGCCCCGGGCGGTACGTACTACATGGAGGACGTGCACCGGGCCGGCGGCATCCCGGCCATCCTCGGCGAGCTGTACCGAGGCGGTCTGCTCAACGAGCATGTGCACACCGTCCACTCGCCGAGCATCAAGGACTGGCTGGAGACCTGGGACGTGCGCGGCGGCTCGCCGTCCGACGAGGCCGTCGAGCTGTGGCACGCCGCGCCCGGCTGTGTCCGCTCCGCCGAGGCCTTCTCCCAGTCCGAGCGCTGGGAGACGCTCGACACGGACGCCGCCAACGGCTGTGTGCGCGATGTCGCCCACGCCTATTCCAAGGACGGCGGTCTCGCGGTCCTCAAGGGCAATCTCGCCGAGGACGGCTGTGTCGTGAAGACGGCCGGCGTCGACGAGTCGATCTGGACCTTCGAGGGCCCGGCGGTCGTCTGCGAGTCGCAGGAGGAGGCCGTCGAGAAGATCCTCCGCAAGGAGATCACCGAGGGCGATGTGATCGTCATCCGGTACGAGGGCCCGCGCGGCGGTCCCGGGATGCAGGAGATGCTCTACCCGACCTCGTATCTGAAGGGCCGCGGTCTCGGCAAGTCCTGCGCGCTGGTCACGGACGGACGTTTCTCCGGCGGTACGTCGGGTCTGTCGATCGGCCACGCCTCGCCCGAGGCGGCCTCGGGCGGCACGATCGCGCTGGTCCACGACGGCGACCGGATCCGGATCGACATCCCCGGCCGCTCGATCGAACTGCTCGTCCCCGAGGACGAGCTGGCGGCGCGCCGCGAGGCGCTGAATGGCGTGTACGCTCCGGCCGCCCGCGAACGCAAGGTCTCGGCGGCGCTGCGCGCGTACGCCGCGATGGCGACCAGCGCGGACAAGGGCGCGGTGCGGGACGTGACCAGGCTGGGCTGAGCCCGCCCCCTTCCCGGCGCTCCCGCCCCCCGGTGCCTGCGCTTGCCGTGCGCCCCGGATCCCGCCAGGGACCGGGGCGCACGGCTGTGCCGTCAGCGGGTCCGGTTCACCAGCGGGCGGGATCCCGGCTGTCGACGGCGAACACGGATCCGTCGGGCGCGCTGGCGAGGACCTTCCCGGGGACGGTGACCGGCATCGGCAGCGCTCCGGACAGCGTGTCGCGTCCCTCGCCCATCCGCGGCTTGGTCTGCCCCGTCAGCACACCGCGCCGCGCGTCCACGGCGAGCAGCCGCCCGTCACCCGCGCTCATGAAGAGCCAGGTGCCCGCGGCCGTGGGGCGGGACGCGCGCGTGACCGAGGTTTCCAGCCGCCAGCGCTGGCCGGGACCGCCGCTCGCACTGTCGCCCGTGTCGACGGCGAGCAGCGAGCCCGTGTAGCCGACGACATAGACCAGGTCACCGGCGACCGTGGCCTGGGCCTGGTCGACCGGCGAGGGCAGCGGGACACGCCGTACGGTACGGCTCGACGCGTCGAGCCGTACGACGGCGTCGGTCATGTCGTTGGTGCCGCTGGAGAGCAGGAGGAGCGCGCCGTCGGACGCTCCCGCCGGGGTCAGCGTGCCGGCCAGCCGCTTCTCCCAGAGCAGGGTCCCGTCCGCCGGATCGACGGCGCTCACCTCGGTGGCGGTGCCGTCGGGCGACGGTGTGGCGGCGAACAGCGGACCGTCGGCGCCGCCGCCCGCCGTCCAGACGGAACCGGTCCCGCCGCGCCGCGCCTCCCAGCGCTCGGCCCCGGTCGCGCTGTCCAGCGAGCGCACCAGCCCGTCGTACGAGACGAGCAGCACGGAGTCGGCGGCATGCCGGACGGTGGCGTACGAGGAGATGTCGACGCTCCAGCGCCCGGCGCCCGAAACGGGATCCAGCGCCTCCAGACGGCTGCCGCCGGGTGCGATGACATGCAGCAGGCCGCCGGAGACGACCGGCGCGGCGTCCTCGTCGGCGTCCGTCATGGTGTGGCCGTCCGGTACGGACCAGACCGTCGCGCCGTCGGCGGGGCTGATCCGGGCCGCCTTGACTCCCGGAGCCGTGCAGTAGACGGCGGTGCCGGCGCCGGTGCCGCCGACCGAGCACACGGGCATGTGGTTCGCGCCCTTGCCGCCGCCCAGCTCGATCTGCCAGGAACGGGAGGCCGCGTCGGCCCGCCCGGTGCTCGGCCTGGCGGGAGCGGCCTTGTCGTCTGTGAACGAGCGCACACCGGCGAAACCGGCCACGGCGAGCGCGACCACCGCCACACCGGCGGCGAGCAGGCGGGTGCGCGGACGACGGCGGCCGGGAGAGACAACGGTGCGGGTCCGGCCCGCCCTGAGCCGGGTCGTGAGGAACCGGTCGACGGCCGGCGACCGGCCCGCGGAGCCCTCGCCCGGGGAGCGCCCGCCCCGCGCGTCAACGGCGCCCGCGTGACCGGAGTGATTGGTGGGGGTCGAGTCCGCGCTCCCGGCCGCCTCGGGCCAATGGCGCCGCGCGGGTATCAGCGACCTCGCGCCCCGCGCGTTCGTCGCCTCCCGCGTACCGCGCGCAGCCGGTACCTCCGGTTCCGCCGACGCCTCCGGCATCCCCTGCGCGGAGGCGCGCAGCGCGGTCATCAACTCGTCCGGCGTCGGCCGCTCCCGCGGATCCTTCGACAGACAGCGCGTGACCAGCGGCAGCAGGCTCTCGGGGACGCCCGCCAGGTCCGGCTCGTTGTGGACGACCTGATACGCGACGATATAGGGGCTGTCCGAGTCGAAGGGCCCGCGCCCGGTCGCCGCGTGGACCAGCACCGCGCCCATCGCGAACACATCGGCGGCGGGACCGACTTCGCGCGGGCGCTGGAACTGCTCGGGCGCCATGAACGGCGGCGTCCCGATCAGCTTGCCCGTCTCCGTGCGCAGATCACTGTCCGCCGGGCGCGAGATGCCGAAGTCGATGACCTTGGGGCCGTCCGACGCCAATAGGACATTGCTCGGCTTGAGATCGCGGTGTACCACACCGGCCCGGTGGATGTCGCGCAGCCCTTCGGCGAGTCCCGCGGCGAGTCTGACCAATTCGCCCGTGTTCAGCGGGCCGTTCCGCTTCACCCGCTCCGCGAGGGTGGGCCCGTCAATGAACAGCGTTGCCATCCAGGGGCGTTCCGCCTCCGGGTCGGCGTCCACGACGGGCGCGGTGAAGGCTCCGCTCACCCGGCGCGCCGCCGCGACCTCCTGCCGGAACCGGGCTCTGAACTCCGGATCCGAGGCGTGGTTGACATGGATCACCTTGACGGCGAGCCGCAACCCGGAAGCGGAGGTGGCCAGATGGACCTCACCCATTCCGCCCGAGCCCAGGGCTGCTTCGAGCTGATAGCGACCGGCGTAATCCGGACGTTCCGCTTCCGGGGCCGACCCGGTATTGCGCAGTGGTGGCACCGCCCACCCCCGTGTATTCGTGCGCGAGCGCGACTCACGGAGCCTAGTCGATGATGCGTGCGATCCAGCCATCGGTTGCTAGCCTGCGAAGCAGATCGTGCACCTTCAATGGGGGAGGGACCGAATGGCAGTCGAAGAGGTTGAGAGCGCGGCGGAGGAAGCCGGACAGGCGGCGGTCGAGACGGCCGCGGCCACGCGCTATCCGATCGCGCCGGGCTATCGGGTGAACGTACGCAGCGGGCCGGGTACGAACTACCGGCTCGTCCGGGTCCTCGCGTACGGAGCGACCGTGCCGATCAACTGTCAGAAGCCGGGGGAGTGGGTCACGGGCCCGTACGGCACCACCAATATCTGGGACAACATCGCCAACGGCCAGTACATCTCCGACGCCTACGTACACACGGGCAGCGACGGCTACGTCACCGTGCGCTGCACCTGATGCCCGGGGTGAACCGCGCACGGGGACAATCGTCCCGTGAGCGACCACCCGGAGCAGCACGAGCGGCCCGAAGCCACCACGACCACGACCACGTCGGCGGGAGCGTCCGTGAGGGCGTCTGGGAAGGCGCCTGTGAGGGCGTCCGTGAACGCGGACGACAACGGCCGTGGCCGTGGTGGCCCGGAGCCCGAGGCCATCCGTTTCTTCGGTACGACCTGGGTCGGCCACGACCGCGGATACGCGGCACGGCGTGCCGCGGCCACCGCCGGCTCGCTCGCCGCCGCCCTCGCCTCCTGCCTCGTCCTCCGCTTCGCGTACCAGGGCCTGGAGATCGCGGAGGTGGGCTCCTTCGTGAGCATGCTCGTCGTCGTGACATTCGCGGTGTGCGGCGCCGCCGCCTTCCGCAGGACCTGGGAGGGCTTCGGCCGCCGCCCGGCCGGCCCCGGCCGCGAGGAGTCCCTGCGCGGACTTCACGCGATCGGCTTCATCGGCTCACTGGCCGCCTACTTCCTGCGCTCCCTCACCGAGGCGCCGGGTGAGGGGCTGCGCCGACGCGAGTACGAGGCCGCCCTCGTCCGGTACGAGCGCCGCCGCACCGCCCGTACGGGTGACCCCGCCGCCCGCGGCGCCGCCAAGGGCGGAAAACGCGAGCACGGATAGAGCCGCCGCGCCCTGGCCCGCAGGATGGGGCGTATGACCGAGCGAGCACTCTCCTTCGACGCCGTCGCCGACCAGTACGACACCTCCCGTCCCGGCTATCCGCCCGCGCTCTTCGACGCCGTCGAGGAGCTCACCGGCCGGTCCCTCGGCGGTTCCCGGGTCATCGACGTGGGCGCCGGCACCGGTATCGCCACCCGCCTGCTGCGCGAGCGCGGTGCCCATGTCGTCGCCGTGGAACCGGGCCCCGGCATGGCGGACCGGCTCCACCGCACACTCCCCGAGGTCCCGCTCGTCCGGGGCTTCGGTGACGCCCTGCCCTTCGCCGACGCCAGCGCCGACCTCATCACCTACGCCCAGTCCTGGCACTGGACCGACCGGGACCGCTCCCTGCCCGAGGCGCTGCGCGTCCTCGCGCCGGGTGGCGCGCTCGCCCTCTGGTGGAACATCTCGGACGCAGATGTGCCCTGGATCGCCGCCCAGGACGCCCGTATCCGCCGGTGGGCCGACGACGGCGCCCATGGCGCCCACGGCACGGCCCGGGGCAATCGCCATCTGCCCGCGGGGCCGCGCTTCGAGGAGCGCCGGGTGCCCTGGACCCGGCGTGTCACGCTCGACACCCACCTCGACAATCTCGCCACCCACTCGGTCTTCCGGATGCTCGGCGAGGAGAGCGCGGCCCGCTTCCTCGCCCGGGAGCGCGCGGAACTGCTCACCGTCTTCCCGGACGGGCTGGTCGAGGAGGCGTACGCCGTCGAACTGACCGTCACCCACCGCCCGCCCGCCGGGCCCGCCGCCTGACGGCCCGCCCGTACCGCCACCTCCCCGTACCGCCACCTTCCGGTGCCGCCGCGCACCTTGACGGCGCGGTCTCCGGCGCACACTATTCATCACATGATGAATTCTATCGGGGCCGCCGCCATCCATGCGCGTGGCCTCACCGTCCGACGAGGCGACCGCACCGTCCTGCGCGGCCTCGGCTTCTCCGTACCTCCCGGCCAGATCACCGGCCTGCTCGGCCCGTCCGGCTGCGGCAAGTCGACCCTGATGCGCGCCGTCGTCGGCACCCAGGCCCAGGTCACCGGCACCCTCGATGTCCTCGGCCGGCCCGCCGGCGACGGCGCGCTCCGCGCCAGGATCGGCTATGTCACCCAGGCACCCTCCGTCTTCGACGACCTGACGGTCCGGCAGAACCTGGACCACTTCGCCGCCGTGCTCGACCCGGGCCGCTCCCGCCGCGCCGCCCGCCGCGAGACCGTCACCCGTGCCATCGACGACGTCGACCTCACCTCCCACGCCGACTCACTGGCCGGCCGGCTCTCCGGCGGCCAGCGCGGCCGGGTCTCCCTCGCCGTCGCCCTGCTCGGCACGCCCGAACTCCTCGTCCTCGACGAACCGACCGTCGGCCTCGATCCCGTCCTCCGCCGCGATCTGTGGAACCTCTTCCACCGCATCGCCGCCGAGCGCGCCGCGACGATCCTCGTCTCCTCCCATGTCATGGACGAAGCCGAACGCTGCCATCGGCTCCTCCTCATGCGCGAGGGCGAGATCCTCGCCGACGACACGCCGGACGCCCTGCGCGCCCGTACGGACTCCGAGACCGTCGAAGCGGCCTTCCTCCATCTGGTCGACCAGGCCAACGCACTCCAGGAGAGCGCCCGATGAGCACCACGACCCCCGCCACGGCCCGTACCGGCACCGGGACCACCGGCAGCACGGGCGGCACGGCGGCGGCCCTCTCCGCCGCCCGCACCCTGGCCACCGCCGCACGTGTGCTGCGTCAGCTGCGGCACGACCCGCGCTCGATCGCGCTGATGATCCTCGTCCCGTGCGTGATGCTCGTCCTGCTCCGCTACGTCTTCGACGGCAGCCCGCGCACCTTCGACGCCATCGGCGCCTCGCTCCTCGGAATCTTCCCGCTCATCACGATGTTCCTGGTCACCTCGATCGCCACCCTGCGCGAACGCACCTCGGGCACCCTGGAACGCCTGCTCGCCATGCCGCTGGGCAAGGCCGACCTGATCACCGGCTACGCACTCGCCTTCGGCCTCCTCGCCATCGTCCAGTCCGCCCTCGCCACCGGCCTCGCGGTCTGGGCCCTCGGGCTGGACGTCGTGGGATCCGCCTGGCTCCTGCTCCTCGTCGCGCTCCTCGACGCCCTGCTCGGCACAGCTCTCGGTCTCTTCGTCTCCGCCTTCGCCGCCTCCGAGTTCCAGGCGGTCCAGTTCATGCCCGCGGTGATCTTTCCGCAGCTCCTCCTGTGCGGACTCTTCACCCCACGCCCGAACATGCAGCCCGTGCTGGAGGCGATCTCCAACGTCCTGCCCATGTCGTACGCCGTCGACGGGATGAACGAAGTCCTCCGCAACCCCGACATCACCGGTGCCTTCGTACGTGACGTACTGATCGTCGCGGGCTGCGCCGTCGTCGTCCTGGCCCTGGGAGCGGCCACCCTCCGCCGCCGTACGGCGTAGGAGCCGTCCCCCTCCGCCCCGGACGCCGTACCGCCCATCGGACACCTCACGCCCGCCACCGAGCCCGGTGCGAGGATGGGAAGCGGACGACCGCACCACCCATCCCCACCGGCGAGGTGACCCCGAAATGCCCCAGACAGTCGCAGTCCTCGGCACCGGAAAGATCGGTGAGGCCCTGCTCAGCGGCATGATCCGGGCCGGCTGGCGCCCGGCCGACCTGCTGGCCACCGCCCGCCGCGACGACCGCGCGAAAGAACTGCGCGACCGCTACGGCGTCGAGACCGTCACCAGCGCCGACGCCGCCAAGCGCGCCGACATCCTCATCCTCGCCGTCAAGCCCCAGGACATGGGCAGGCTCCTCGACGAACTCACCCCCCATGTCACCGTCGACCGCCTGATCATCAGCGCCGCCGCCGGTATCACCACCGCCTTCATCGAGGAACGCCTGGCCTCCGGCACACCCGTCGTACGCGTGATGCCCAACACCCCCGTGCTGGTCGACGAGGGCATGTCCGTCATCTCCGCGGGCAGCCATGCCCGCGCCGTACATCTCGGCCACGCCGAAGAGATCTTCGGAGGCGTCGGCAAGACACTCCGCGTCCCTGAGTCCCAGCAGGACGCCGCCACCGCCCTCTCCGGCTCGGGCCCGGCGTACTTCTACTTCCTCGTCGAGGCCATGACCGACGCGGGCATCCTCCTCGGCCTGCCCCGCGCCCAGGCACACGACCTGATCGTCCAGTCCGCCCTGGGCGCCGCCGTCATGCTGCGCGACAGCGGGGAGCATCCGGTGAAGCTCCGCGAGGCGGTGACCTCTCCCGCCGGCACCACCATCAACGCCATCCGGGAGCTGGAGAACCACGGAGTACGCGCGGCCCTCATCGCCGCCATCGAGGCGGCCCGCGACCGCAGCCGCGCCCTGGCCTCCGGCACCGGCTGACTTCCGCCCCGGCGTTGCCGTGTTCGGCGTTGTCGTGATGCTTCGCTGCTTCGGCTGAAGAAGACGCGCACGCCCGGTCATGGGCCCGGAGCAGCGACTGATCCACGAAGTTGACATGCTAAACACGGATCCGTAATGTTCTCCGGGCTGTCCGACGTGAGCACCGGCCCAGGTCGGTCCCCGGACGGTCATTCCGCAGGACTCATGACAAGCACGCGACGGTTCGTCGCATTGCTTTGCGTGCGCCTTCGCGAAATGAGGAATCCGCGTTCGAAGGAACGCGACACCCCGATTAGCGTCGGGGCCCGGGATTCCGCTAAAGTCTCACTCGTCGGAACGGCCGAAGGGCCGGGAAGGCAACCCGCTCTGACCGGGAATCAGGCCCGAAAGGATCTGATAGAGTCGGAAACGCAGGACAGCAAGACAAGCAGAACAGCAAGACGTTAAAACAAGCAGGGCAGCAGGACAAGTAAAATAGCAGGGCCGAAGGGAAATGCCCGGAGGAAAGCCCGTGAGGGTGAGTACGAAGGAAGCGTCCGTTCCTTGAGAACTCAACAGTGTGCCAAAAGTCAACGCCAAATATGTTGATACCCCGGCCTGCCAATAGTTTTGGCGGGTTGAGGTTCCTTTGAAATAAACACAGCGAGGACGCTGTGAACCACCGGTCTTATTCCGGCTGGTGGTTCCGC
>NZ_MAUD01000077.1 GCF_001700515.1 Streptomyces lushanensis | reverse complement strand
GCCGGAAGAGCGCGGCGAACGCGTCCTGGACCACGTCCTCCGCGGTGGGCAGGTCGTCCACGAGGAGCAGGGCCAGCCGGACGAGGGGGAGCCGGCGGTGGTGGTAGAGATCGTCGATCGCGGCCGTGGCCCAGGGCGGTCCGGTGAGGGCGGTCGGCAGGTCACGTCTTCCGGCGAGGCTGCGCAGCAGCAAGCGCCAACGGTGGGGGAGGGTCGCTGCGACTGCCGCTGCCGCTGTGCTCATGGTTCTCCTGGACGGGTGGCGGGGGCGGGGGCCGCCCGGTCGTCACCGGGCGGCCCCCTGGGGGTCGCTACTGGGCGGGCGCGGGCGCGGGGACCGGCCTGGCAGGCGCGGGCTTCGCCGGTACGGGCTTCGCCGGTACCGGCTTCCCGGGCGTGCTCGGAACCGGCGACGGCTCGGCCGGACCGGGGCTCGGCACCGGGCTGGGAACCGGACCCGGCTTGCCCGGGACCGGCGTCGGCGTGGCCGGGACCGGAGCGGGCTTGCCCGGCACGGGCTTCGCCGGGGCGGGCGCGGGTACGGGCTTCGCGGGCGCGGGCTTCGCGGGAACCGGCTTCGCCGGGGCGGGGGCCGGAACCGGCTTCGCCGAGTCGGCCTGGGCGGCGGTCACCACTCCGCCGACAGCCAGCGCGGCGACGGCCGCGGACGTACCCAGGACCAGCCGCAGCCGGCGCCGGAGGGCACCGCGGACAGCGGGTACAGCGGTGTGACGTGCGGACATACCGTTCCTCGAATCATCTCGGCAATGGACGGACAGATGGGTGGAGGCGCCTCCACCCCGACAGACGTCCGTCCGGCGCCGAGGTTGCGGCTGGAGCCGAAGACTTTTCGCGGCGGGCCGCACCGGGGCCGGGACGCGCGCATCGCGTGACGATTGCGTCGCTGCGCGCACAGAGACGTACAGAACCGTAGGGAACCGCACGAAAGCGGGGCTGTTACGCTCGGAAAAGGGACTTCGAGGGGTGATTCGATGTCCGAAACCTTTGTCCTGGTCCATGGGGCATGGCACGGCGGCTGGGCCTGGCAGCCGGTGGCCGCGCGGCTGCGGGCGGCCGGTCACCGCGTACTGGCCCCGACGAGTCCCGGCCTCGCCGTCGACGACGATCCCCGTGATGTCACACTCGCCGATTGTGCCGACGCCCTCGTCGACCGGATCGAACGGCTGGATCTCTACGACGTGACGGTCGTGGCGCACAGCTGGGGCGGCTATGTCATCGGCGGCGCGGAGCGGCGGCTCGCCGGAAGACTGAAACAGGTGGTCTTCTACAGCGCGTTCGTGCCACGGGCGGGCGAGTCGCTGCGTGACGCCCTGCCGCCCGGGATGAAGACCGCCTTCGACGAGCTGAGCCGTGCGTCGGGGAACAACACGGTCGGCGTTCCCTTCGAGCTCTTCGCGTCCAGCTTCATGCAGGACGCGGACGAGGCGGCGGCGCGCGTCGTCTGCGAGCTGCTCCGCCCGCAGCCCTACCGGACCATGACCGACGCGCCGACCGCCGACATGACTCCCAGCGGTGTCGACGTCCCGAGCGCCTATGTGGTGGGGGCGGACGACCACACGCTGCCGCCCGGCGAGTACGGATGGGTCCCCCGCTTCCCCGAACGGCTGGGGGACGTACCCGTCGTCCGGGCTCCGGGAAGCCATGAAGCGCTCTTCACACGGCCGGACGAGCTGTCACGGACGCTGCTGGATCTGGTGGGCCTCGTCAACTCCGCGTGACCAAGAGCCGTGTGGCGACCGTGACTTGTGACCTGAGGGCCGCTAAAGTTAGGTTCCCCTTACTTCTTTCTGCCCGAGAGGTCTCCTCATCGTGTCCACCGTGTTCAGAACGGCCCTCACCCGCCGCCGTCTCGCGGTGGCCGCCGCCACCGCCGTATGCGCGCTCACGCTCGGCGCGTGCGGCGGCAGCGGCAGCGGCAGCGGCGAGTCCACGGGCAAGGGGGCCGGCGCGGAAGGCGACACGCGTGTTGTCAAGACGGTGATGGGCGAGGTGGAGGTCCACGGGGTGCCGGAGCGGGTCGTCGTGCTGGACACCGACGCGCTCGACTCGGCCGTCACGCTGGGCGTCACGCCGGTCGGCGCCACCGCCGTCGCCGACCGGGCGCCCTTCTCGACGTACCTCCCCGCCGACGAGCTCAAGGGCATCGAGCCGGTGGGGGTGATCGCCGAGCCGAACCTTGAGGCGATCGCCGCGCTGAAGCCGGACCTGATCCTGAGCAGCAAGGTCCGCGACGAGAAGAACTACGCCTCGCTCTCGAAGATCGCGCCGACCGTCTTCTCCGGCACCACCGGGCCGACCTGGCGGGAGAACTTCCAGCTCCACGCGGACGCGCTCGGCAGGAAGAAGGAGGCGGCCACGGTCGTCGCGGACTACGAAGCGCGTGTCGAGCGGCTGACGGAGGCGCTGGGCGGCGCGGCGAAGGCGAAAGCGACGACGGTCGGATTCGTGCGGTTCGTGGAGGGCGCGGACACCCGGCTCTACCTCAACGACACCTTCGTCGGCTCCCTCTTCAAGGACCTCGGGGTCGGCCGGCCCGCCAACCAGGACAAGGACGGCTTCTCGCTCGACGTCAGCCCGGAGCAGATCGACAAGGCCGACGCGGACGTCATCTTCCACTCCACCTACGGCGACCCGGAGAAGGCCAAGGAGACCGGCATCACCGGTGGCCCGCTGTGGAAGAACCTCGACGCGGTGAAGAAGAACATGGCCTTCGAGGTCGACGACAACCTCTGGATGCTGGGCATCGGCTACACCGGCGCGAGCCGGATCCTGGACGCCATGGAGAAGAACATCACCTCGTCCGCCCGCTGACCGCCCCGGGCGCCCGCTGACCGCCCCGGGCGGCGGACGACCGCCCCGGTGAAGGATCGGGTGTGCGCGTGACACCACGGTGCAGGATTGTTCGAATGTCTGCACTCCGCCGCAGGGTATCCCCCTCTACTCTGTTGATCCGACTTCCTTGCAGGCGGAGGGATTTGAGCAGTGGCGCTCAGCAAGGACGATCCACGGTCGATCGGCGGCTACAGATTGGTCGACCGTCTCGGTTCCGGGGGCATGGGAGTTGTCTACCTGGGCAGGTCGCGCTCCGGGCGCGAGGTCGCCATCAAGGTGGTGCACGCCCAGTACGCCGAGAACCAGGTCTTCCGTGCCCGCTTCCGGCGGGAGATCACCGCCGTGCGCAGGGTGAGCGGAGCCTTCACCGCGCCGGTCATGGACGCGGACCCGGAGGCGGCACGGCCGTGGATGGCCACGCAATATGTGCCCGGACCATCCCTGGCCGACCGGATCCGCACACATGGCCCTCTCGACGACAGCGAATTGCGGCGGCTCGCCCTCGGGCTCGTCGAGGCGCTGCGCGACATCCACGACGCAGGCGTGGTGCACCGGGACCTCAAGCCCGCGAACGTGCTGATGGCCCAGGACGGACCTCGCGTCATCGACTTCGGGATCTCGCGTGCGGCGGAGAACCAGACCCTGACCGGGACAGGGGACATGTTCGGCACGCCGCCGTTCATGTCTCCCGAGCAGTTCCAGGATCCCCGCTCGGCAGGACCGGCCTCGGACGTCTTCTCGCTGGCGGCGTTGCTGGTGTACGCGGCGACCGGACGCGGGCCGTTCGACGCGGACAGCCCGTTTCTGACGGCGCACCGGGTGATGAACGAGGATCCGGTGCTGGACGAGGTGGGGAAGCCGCTGCGCGGGATCGTGGCACGCTGCCTGGCCAAGGAGCCCGCCGGCCGGCCGGAACTCGGCGAACTGGCACAACTGCTCGCCGCTCTGCCCGAGTCGGCGCCGAACGACATACCGACCATCACCCTCGGGGGCGGGCCCTCCACCGCGCATACAGCGACCGCGGCACGCGCCGGACGCGGGCGACGATTGCGTCCGGCAGCCGCCGCCACCGCGGGCATCCTGGCTCTCGGCCTCACGGTCTACCTCACCCTGGGGCAGCGAGGCGGGGACGAGGGTACGGCGAACGGGGCAGGGGCACGACAGTCCGCCGGCTCGCCGTCGGCCGGAAGTCCGAGTCCGCGGTGGAAGCCGGTGCCCAGCGGCTGGCACCCCTGGCAGACGACCCTGTACGAACCCGCGGCGACCGGCGTCCAGGAGGCCGTCAACAGCATCGAGATGGGAGACGGTTCACACTGCGTGACGGACGACGACTCCGTCTACTGCGGTGGCGAGGGCGTGCTTCCGGTCCGGATCGACGCGAGGACAGGTGAGACCGTCTGGCGTGCCGCCCCCGCGCGGTCCGTGGAAGCAACCGATGGGTACACGTCCTCTGTCATCGGTGTGCGGAACGGTTCGGTGCTCGTGCTGGAAACGACGTTCGAGGAAGGCCCCGGCCAGGCCGACATCATCGGTCTCGATGCCGAGAAGGGCAGACAGCTCTGGGCCCACCCGGCGGGCCCTCAGAACCCCACCGGCTTCCTGTCGGAGGACCTCGTCCTGACCATGGACGAGGGCGAGCAGTCGGTGACGGCCCGGACACCCCGGACAGGAGTCACGCGCTGGACGGGGGAGCTGCCCGCAGGCCATACCTGCTCACTTCTCGCCACCGACGGTGACCCGTACATGCTCTGCGAGCGAACCTCCGAGGGGATCACCACCTCGGTCCTTCTCGTCTTCGACCTGGACGACGGCACCTCGCGTCGCGTGTCCAACCTGCCCAACGGCCTCCCCACCGGAATCCACGACGGCCGCATCGTGTTCCTGGACCGGCGCTCGGACGGGACCGGCACCTCGCTGGAGGACATGATCTACACCCATGCGGATCTGTTCGACCCCGAGGTCGGCGGCGGGAGGACCGTGCGGTTCCGGGACGAGCTTCGCGGAACAGCGACCCTGGTGGACGGCACGCTCTACTTCGTGGAGTCGAACGGCGGGGTGACGGCCGTGTCGCCGGAAACCGGCAAGCGGCTGTGGACAGTCCGGACGCCCGTGGAAAGGCTGGGCGACCCCCTGCTCGACGCAGGCGGGCGCACCCTGTATCTGGCCAGTGAGAGCGGGCGCCTGGTGGCGCTCGACGCGCGGACCGGCAAGGAACTCTGGCAGACGCATGCGCGCGCCAGTGCGGCAGCCATCGCCTCGTACGGCCCCAGGGTTCTGCTCAGCGGCGGGGCTCTGGTCGTCAGTACGCCGGACGGCACCGTCTTCACGCTGGACCCCGGTCGGCCTCAGCTGAAGGCGGTGCCCGCCGTGGCGCCTTCGTGAGTCTCGCGTCACGCGCTCGGCACGCCTGGTGCGTCCGGTACGCCGAATGTTGTCCAGGCGGCGCGTTCGGGGACGCGGAGCGCTGTGCGGCCGGCTGCCGCGTTCAGGATCGTCGCGGCCCGCCAGGCGCCGAGTGTGAGGTCGGGGGCGCCGACGCCATGGGTGTGGAGTTCGGCGTTCTGGACGTACAGCGTGCCGGTCACGCGCGGGTCCAGCGTGACGCGGTAACGGTCGTCGATCCGGTAGCGGCCCTTCTCGTCCCAGACCACCAGCTTCGCCAGGGTGTCCAGGAAGTCCGGGCGGGCCGCCGCGTAACCGGTGGCCGAGACGATCGCCGACGTGCGTATCTCGAACACCTCGTCCTGCTCGGTGTGGCGGCAGGTCAGTACGTACCCCGTGCCGCCGTCGCTCTCGGGCCGCGCCGCAACCACCGCCACGCCCGGGTGGAGCGCGGCGCGCGGTTCCGTACCGCCGA
Source organism: Streptomyces lushanensis (assembly GCF_001700515.1). Lineage (GTDB taxonomy): Bacteria > Actinomycetota > Actinomycetes > Streptomycetales > Streptomycetaceae > Streptomyces > Streptomyces lushanensis. The sequence goes on along the minus strand of NZ_MAUD01000077.1, from coordinate 1,132 downwards.
TCGTCCGCTCGTACAGCTCGTCGTGTATCTCGCCGAGCGTCTCCTCGCTGACGCCCTTGTAGAGCTGCCACTGTTCGCGGACGAGCTGGTCGCGGCGCCCGTCCGGCAGGGCGCGGAAGTAGCGGATGTAGTCGGGGGTGAAGTGCTCCAGGCCGATCTTGGAGTACTCCATCGGCGCGAAGGCGGGCGTACGGGCGAGCCAGCGTACGTACGGACCGCCCCGGCCGCTGCCGTCCTGCCGGCGCAGAAGATCGAGCGTGACCTCGGCGCCGGACTGGCCGGCGCCGATGACGGTGACGTCGTCAAGTCCGGCCAGGCGTGTCCGGTGGGTGCGGTAGTCGGCGCTGTGCAGGACGAGGCCGTCGGACGGCGCGGGCGGGGCGGGCTCCGAGGTGGCGGGCGTGAGCAGCGGACGGAGCGGTTCCGGTACGACCGGTGAGGTGCCGACGCCGAGCACCACGTGACGTGCCCGTACGCGCGAGAGCGAGCCGTCCGCCGAGCGGTAGGTGACGGCGAACGCGCCACCGCCCGCGCCCCGGTCCCGGCCGTGGTCCTCGTCCCCGCCCCGGCCGTCGTCCCCGCCCCGGCCTCCGTCCTCGTTGTCCTCCCACTCCAGCTCCGTGACGCGCGCGTCGAAGCGGCAGGACGGCAGGCGCTCGGCGACCCAGCGGCAGTAGTGGTCGTACTCACGGCGCGGTATGTGGAACCGCTCGGAGAAGAAGAACGGGAACATCCGGTCGTGCTCGCGCAGATAGTTCAGATACGACCATGGACTGGTCGGGTCCGCCATCGTCACCAGGTCGGCCAGGAAGGGCACTTGGAGGACCGTGCCCTCCATGAGCAGCCCGGGATGCCAGGAGAAGGCGGGCTTGGCGTCGAGGAAGAGGGTGCGCAGGCCGGGGGCGGAGCCGTCGCAGAGCGCGGCGAGGGAGAGGTTGAACGGGCCGATGCCGATACCGAGGAGGTCGTAGGGGGTGGGGTCGGTACGTATGTGCGCGGCACGTGCGTGGTGCGCGGCGCGTGCGTGGTCGTTCGTCATGGCTGGGCCTCCGGGTCGTTGAAAGGGGGCGGGCTCGCGGCGGGCGGGGTCACCGCGCCTCTTCGGCGAGGCCGGCGGCCACGACGGTGTGGA
>NZ_MAUD01000076.1 GCF_001700515.1 Streptomyces lushanensis | reverse complement strand
GCCAGGCGACCGGGCGGTGCCAGCGGGCGCTGCCGCGGTACGGACGCAGGGCGCCGCCATGGCGTCCGTACGGGCCGAGGGACGCGTCCGGGTCGTCGGGGTCGTACTCGCCGTCGTAGGGATACTCGGAGCCGTACACGCCGTCCCGGCCGTACAGCTCCTCGTAGAGCTCGTCCTCGGGCGGTCCGCCGCCGGCCCTGGCCCGTGCCGCCTCGGCCTCCGCGCGCGCCTGGGCGGCGGCCAGCAGGCGTTCCACGGCGGAGGGTTCATGGACGGCGGCCGACCGGACGAAGTCCTCGTCGAACACCACGGAGGCGAACTCCTCGTCCGCTCCTCCGCGGTCGTCGTCGGGCTCCCAGCCGTCCGGGAACGGCTTGCCCCCCACGTCGTCCGGCACCTCTTCAGAGTAGACCTGGGCGGTCGTTTTGGGCAGGCGGAGTCCGAACTCTCCCGACTTCGTTCACGGTGCCCGCTGACCGGAACCCCGCACCCGGCCACCGGACATGACCGCGGCCGGCGCTACCGGACGTGACCGTCGCCGGTGACGATGTACTTCGTCGACGTCAGCTCCGGCAGCCCCATCGGCCCGCGCGCGTGCAGCTTCTGCGTGGAGATCCCGATCTCGGCCCCGAAGCCGAACTGTCCGCCGTCCGTGAAGCGCGTGGACGCGTTCACGGCGACCGTCGTGGAATCCACCAACTGGGTGAAACGCCGGGCCGCCGCCTGCGAGGTGGTGACGATCGCCTCCGTATGGCCGGACGACCAGAGCCGGATATGGGCGACGGCCGCCTCCAGCGAGTCCACCACGGCGGCGGCGATGTCGTACGAGAGGTACTCGGTCTCCCAGTCCTCCGCGGTGGCCGCCACGACCGTCGCCTTCGAGCCCTCCGCGTAGGCCAGCACCCGCTCGTCGGCGTGGACGGTGACCCCGGCGTCGGCGAGCGCGTCCAGCGCGCGCGGCAGGAACGCCGCCGCGATGTCCTGGTGGACCAGCAGCGTCTCGGCCGCGTTGCAGACACTGGGCCGCTGCGCCTTGGAGTTGATCAGGATCTCGACGGCCATGTCGAGATCGGTCTGCGCGTCGACGTACACATGGCAGTTGCCGGTGCCGGTCTCGATGACGGGCACGCTGGATCCCTCGACGACCGTACGGATCAGGGAGGCGCCACCGCGCGGAATCAGTACGTCGACCAGTCCGCGCGCCCGCATCAGCTCCTGTACGGATTCGCGGCCCTCGCCCGGTACGAGCTGGACGGCGTCCGCGGGCAGTCCGGCCCCGCCGACGGCGTCGCGCAGCACCCGGACGAGCGCGGTGTTGGAGGAGAGCGCCGAGGAGGAGCCGCGCAGCAGCACGGCGTTGCCGGACTTCAGGCAGAGGGCGGCGGCGTCCACGGTGACATTGGGGCGTGCCTCGTAGATGATCCCGACCACGCCGAGCGGCACCCGCACCTGGCGCAGGTCGATGCCGTTCGGCAGCGTCGAACCGCGGACGACCTCACCGACCGGATCGGGCAGCGCCGCCACGTCCCGTACGTCCGCCGCGATGGCCCGTACCCGCTCCGGGGTCAGGGTGAGCCGGTCGATGACCGCCTCGCTCGTGCCGGCCTCCCGGGCACGGGCCACGTCCTCGGCGTTGGCCGTGACGATCTCGTGCGTACGGACCTCCAGCGCGTCCGCGATCGCCAGCAGTGCGTCGTCCTTGGCCGCGCGCGGCAGCGGCGCGAGGTCGCCGGCCGCGGCACGGGACCGGTAGGCGGCCCTGGCGACCGGGGAGAGGTTGTCGTACGGCGAGAGCGAGGTCATGCCCGCAGGGTAGTGCGCCTCCTGCGGGCATTCCGCACGTATTCCGTACTCCGAGACACTTCCGAGCGGATACCGGAACGCGTGGCCGTGCCCGGAGCGCATACGGACCTGAAGGAACGTGATCGGACGCGACCGGACGTGATCAGGCGCAATCGGTCGCGACCGGATGGATGTGCGCCGGCGGGGTGTGCGCCGACGCGTGAGGGCGCCGGACATCGCGTCGGCGCGCCGGAAACGCGTCAGAAGGGATGGACGCCCACCGGAGCCGCCGGCGGCGGACCGTATCCCTCCGCGATCCGCTGGTGGTACGTCTCACGGTCGATGACCTCGAGGCCGACGATCTCCCACGGCGGCAGCTTCGCGCTGGACCGGTGCTCGCCCCAGAGCCGCAGGGCCACCGCGGCGGCGTCGTGCAGATCTCTGGCCTCTTCCCAGTAGCGGATCTCCGCGTGGTCGTTCGCGTAGCGGCTCGTGAGCAGAAAAGGATGGTCGTGGGCAAGCTGTTCCAAGCCACGCCGGACCTCCGTCAGCGGAGTTTCGCCGCCCGAGACGCTCAGCGTGATGTGCCACAGCTTCGACACCGCCAGGCCCTCCCGGCGCGCCTCCGTTCTCGATACGGTCTCCCGCTGTCGCTCGCCGTCGAAGTCTTCCCCTGCTTCGACGCTGGTCAGAGCCCGTTCTTCCGCCTTGGCCCCGCGGGCACGGACGCTGCCCCCGGTCCCTCGGGGCACCGCCCCCGGGCGCGCTCGTCTCACCAGCGGCCTCCTGTTGTTGCGTCGTCGTGCTGTTCCCCGCCTGATACCCCTGAGACAAAGTTGACCAGTCCCGGGCGCGGCATGGGGCGGTTTTGGTAAAGGTCCCTGTTCAAAGACAGGAGTTTCAGCCGTTTCAGGGGCGCGGTCAGGGACGCAGGATGACCAGGTCGTCCCTGTGTACGACCTCACGCTCGTAGGCGGGACCCAGTTCGCGCGCGAGTTCCCGGGTGGATCTGCCGAGGAGCTGCGGGATCTCCTTCGCGTCGAAGTTGACCAGCCCCCGGGCGACGGCCCGGCCCTCGCCGTCCCGGAGCTCGACCGGGTCCCCGGCGCTGAACTCCCCCTCCACCGCGGCGATCCCGGCGGGCAGCAGCGAGGTGCGCCGCTGGACGACGGCCCGTACGGCGCCGTCGTCCAGGGTGAGCGCGCCCTGCGGGGTGGAGGCGTGCGCGAGCCAGAGCAGCCGGCCCGCCGAGCGGCGTCCCGTGCGGTGGAAGTACGTACCGGTGTCACGGCCCGCGAGACCGTCGGCGGCGTGGCTGGCCGAGGTCAGCACCACCGGGACACCGGCCTCGGTGGCGATCGCGGCGGCCTCGACCTTGGTGACCATGCCGCCGGTGCCCAGACCCGCCTTGCCCGCGCTGCCGAGGGAGACGCCCGCCAGATCGGCGGGGCCGCGCACCTCGGCGATCCTGGTGGTGCCGGGCCTGCTGGGATCGCCGTCGTAGAGCCCGTCGACGTCCGAGAGCAGGACGAGCAGATCGGCCCGGACGAGATGGGCGACGAGGGCGGCCAGCCGGTCGTTGTCGCCGAACCGGATCTCCTCCGTGGCGACCGTGTCGTTCTCGTTGACGACGGGCACGGCGCCCATGCCGAGGAGCTGGTCGAGCGTGCGGTAGGCGTTGCGGTAGTGGGCCCGGCGGCTGGTGTCGTCCGTGGTGAGGAGCACCTGTCCGACGCGGACGCCGTACCGGGCGAAGGACGCGGTGTAACGGGCGACCAGCAGCCCCTGCCCGACGCTCGCCGCGGCCTGCTGCCGGGCCAGGTCGCGGGGACGGCGGATCAGCCCGAGCGGTGCGAGTCCGGCGGCGATGGCACCGCTGGAGACCAGCACGATCTCCTTCTCGCCGCCCCTTCTGACCTGGGCGAGCACATCGACAAGCGCGTCGACACGGTCGGCGTCGAGCCCTCCGGAGGCGGTGGTGAGCGAGGAGGAGCCGATCTTGACGACGATTCTGCGGGCCCGCGCCACGACCTCGGCCCGTCCGACCGGCCCCGGCGCGTCATCCCGGCCGGGCCCGTCGACGCGCTCAGGACCCTCCACCGGCTCCGGCCGCTCCGCCGCGTCCGCGCCCCGTTGTCCCGCCGCGTCCTGCCGTGCCGCTGCCACGTGCTCTGCCTCTGCTCTCACTGCGCTTCTTCGCCGCGCCCGCCGCGCCCCGCCGTCGAAGGCTCACCGTCGGGGCGCCTTACGACCGGTCAGCGTACGCGGGCCACGCCCGGGGACGGCACGCCTTTTCAGTGGGTGGGACGAGGGCCCGGGGCGCGTTTTCCCGACACAATCCCGGCCACCGCACAACCGGATGCGAGTGACAGCAGTCTGTCAGGTGTGACAACGGTGGGGAAACATCGCGCTCCGAGCAGGGCTAGGCTGGCTCTCGGCAGCGCTCCTCGCTTCGCCGACGGCGGCGCCCCCTTCCCCCCGTGTAGCACGCCGGGCAATCACACACGAGATGGGCCACCAGTAAATGCCAGTAAAAGTGAGCGTCGTCATTCCGGTTTACAACCCGGGTAAGTACATCGATCCGTGCATCGATTCACTGCTGGCCCAGACACTGCCGGCCGCCGATTTCGAGGTGCTGTTCGTGGATGACGGCTCGACGGACGACACTCCCGGCCGACTGGACAAACTGGCGGACGAGCACCCGCACCTCCGGGTGATCCACATCCCTAACTCCGGCTGGCCCGGAAAGCCCAGGAACATCGGCGTGTCCGAGGCGAAGGGCGAGTACGTCCAGTTCCTCGACCAGGACGACCACCTGGCCTCCGACGCCCTGCGGAGGCTCTACGAGATGGGCCACCGCAACGGCTCCGACATCGTGATCGGCAAGGTCGCGTCGAATTTCCGCGGCGTGCCGCACGGGGTGTTCCGGACGAACCGCGAGAAGTGCGACCTGACCGACGCACCGCTCTACGACAGCCTCACGCCGCACAAGATGTTCCGTACGGAGTTCCTCCGCGAGAACGGCATCGCCTATCCCGAGGGCAAGCGGCGCCTTGAGGACCAGCTCTACATGATGCAGTCGTATTTCCCCGCGAAGGTCGTGTCGATCCTGGGGAATTACACCTGCTACTACTACTCGAAGCGGGACGACGGCCAGAACGCCGGATCGGCCAGGCTCGTGCCGTCCGGCTACTACGGCAACCTCCGTGAGGTCCTCCAGGTCGTCGTGGACAACACCGAACCGGGTGAATTCCGGGACCGGTTGCTGCGCCGCTTCTACCGCGTCGAGATGCTCGGCCGGCTGAGCGAGCCGGGTGTGCTCAAGTTCACTCCCGAGTATCTGGACGAGATGGTCGACGTCATCCGCCCGCTCGCCGAGGACTTCATGAACGACGGGGTGCACGAGGGGCTCGGCTCGCTGACCCGGCTGCGCTCCACCCTGCTGCGCGCCGACGACCGCGAAGGGCTGGTGAAGGTCGCCCGCTTCGCCTCCTCGGTCAAGGGCGCCGCCCGTCTTGAGGACTTCGAATGGGAGTCCGACGGCAGGATCGCCCTCTCGCTGACGGGCCGTCTGGTCCACGGCGAGGACAAGGAGCCGCTGCGTCTGGTCCGTCGCGACAACCGGTACTTCCTGCACCCGGAGATCACCGAGGGGCTGCTGCCCGCCGGTGAACTCCTCGACGTCTCCGACGACATGGACGGCTTCAAGGGCGAACTGTCCCTGCGCAACCGCGAGACCGCCGTCGAGTGGCCGTGTCCCGTCGACTTCTCGGCCGAGGTCGAGAAGCTGGACGGCGACAGCTACGAGGTCGTGCTGCGCGGCCGGGGCCATGTCACCAGCGAGGCGGTCAAGGGACGCGGCCGGGTCTCCCGCGGCTTCTGGGACATCTGGGTGCCGCTGCGCGGACTCGGGCTCGTACGGAAGGCCCGGCTCGGCGCCGACCGCGCGCCGCACGTGGACGCCAAGTGCCTGCCCGCGGTGCTCGGTTCGCCCGCGCGCCCGGTCATCCCGTACTTCACCGATCCGCACGGCAATCTCACCCTCGATGTCGCGGGCCGCGCCAAGAAGCTGGCCGCCCACCTCGCGGACCGGCCGGTACGGCGGATGCCCGGCGGCGGCCGGCCCGAGCTGCGGCTCGACGTGTTCACCGGCACCAGGTCCGGCTCCCGGGCCGCCGAGCTGATCGTGACCGCCGCCGACGGCACCACCCGTACCCTGCCCGCCACCCTGCGCCCCGACCACGGCCGGGCACATCTCGGCGTGCCCGCGCGCGTGGCGGATCTGCCCCCCGGCCCGGCGCGGCTCTCGGTGCGGCTGGACGGTCCGAAGGGCGCCGAACTCCCGCTCTGCGAGGTGCCCGTGACCGCCGGCGGCCGGATCAGGCTCGATCGCGGTGACGTGGCCGTCGTCGACGCCGCACTCGTACGGGCGGTCACGGTACGGCGCCGCAGGGCGGCCCTGCGGCGGCTGCTCCGCTCGGCGGGCGGGCCGATCGTACGGCGGCTGCCCTCCTCGGCGCGCAAGAAGGTACGCCGTCTCGCGGCCCGCTTCTGACCCGGCCGCGCGGCGCCTTCCCCCGTCTCCCCGAACAGCACGCTCCGTGCGACAAGAACACCGTGCGGCAGGAACGCCGTACGGCACCGTGCCACCAGAACAAGGACGTGATCACATGCGGCAGCTCTCCGTCGAAGGCGCCTGGGTCCAGGAACCGAAGGTCTTCCAGGACAGCCGTGGCAGCTTCCACGAGTGGTTCCAGGCCTCCGACTTCACCGCGTCGGCCGGCCACACCCTCCGGCTCGCCCAGGCCAACTGCTCGGTGTCCGCCCGTGGCACGCTGCGCGGGATCCACTTCGCCGATGTGCCTCCCGGCCAGGCCAAGTATGTGAAGTGTGTGCGCGGCGCGGTGCTCGACGTCATCGTGGACATCCGGGTGGGCTCTCCCACCTACCGGCGGTGGGAGGCCGTACGGCTGGACGATGTGGACCACCACGCGGTCTGTCTCGCCGAAGGGCTCGGCCACGCGTTCATGGCGCTGACGGACGACGCGACCGTCGTCTATCTGTGCTCCGAGGGATACGCCCCGGGGCGCGAGCACGGCATCGATCCGCTGGATCCGGAGCTCGGCATCGAGTGGCCCCGGGGCATCACTCCGCTGCTCTCCGAGAAGGACGCGGCGGCCCCGACCCTGGCCGAGGCGGAGGCCCGGGGCCTGCTGCCCTCGTACGAGGAGTGCCGGGCGTACTACGCCGAACTGGCGGCCCGCGGCTGATCCCGTACGGCGGGGCCGACCTCGTACGACCGGGGACGGCGCAGATTGCGGGCGCGCGACAGGCCCGTCCAGAATCCGGCGCCGAGCAGCGACTCGGGCCGTACCGCGTTCTTGCGGACCAGCACCTCGTCGGGCACGTTCTGCGGGTCCGGTACGACATACTCCTCGATGATCTTGTCGTACTTGTCCTTCAGTACCGTGCTCTCGGGATTCGCGCCGAAGATGGCCACCACCCCGGTCGGCTCGGTGTCGACATCGACCACCAGCAGATCGGGCCGGAAGCGCCGCAGCACCTGGGCGACCTTGTAGACGTCGCCCGCCCAGAACTTGGTGTGCCGGTCGCGCGCCGCCTCGTCCACGTCGCGCGGCAGCATGTCGTCCAGGACGATCACGCTGGACCAGCGGGAGTGCTTCTCCACGTTCATGAAGTCGCGCAGCGCGTACTCGAACAGGTGCATGCCGTCGATGAACGACAGCTCCAGCCTCGGCTCGCCGCCGAACAGATGGACCGGGTCCCGGCGGGCCAGCGCGCGGAACGGGTTGCGTCCGGTGCGCAGATGGATCAGAGGATCCTTGCGGGCGAAGAAGTCGTCGCTGGTGGCCTTGACCAGATGGACATCGCAGCTGATGTCCGTGACGACCCGGAACGCCGGGTCGACAGCCACCGACGGAACCCGGGACAGTGCCAGGCTGCGCCCGTCATTGACCCCGATCTCCAGATAGTTGCGGGGTTTGTACACACGGTGCAGTTGGCGCAGGAAGCCGTGGCGATCCACGTAAGGGGCCCTTCACTGAGAATCAAAACTGGGGATTGATTCTCAGTGAACTTAGTGGGCACAGAGGTTGTACGTAAACATCTACCGGCCAGTAACACCCGTTTGGCGCTCTGCCGCGACCAGGGCGGGAAAAGCCTCTTCGAGGGCCGCCCGCCACTCCCTGATCGGTTCGATCCCGGCCCGCTTCCACCGCTCGTGTCCCAGCACGCTGTAGGCGGGCCTGGGCGCGGGCCGTACGAAGGCCTCGCTGGTCGTCGGACGGACCCGCTCCGGGTCCGCGCCGAGCAGCCGGAAGATCTCCCGGGTGAAGCCGAACCAGGTCGTCTCGCCGCCGCTGGTGCCGTGGTAGATCCCCGGCTCGGCGGCTCCTTCGAGCGCCGCCCTGCCGAGCCGTACCAGCCGATCCGCGAGATCGCCGGTCCAGGTCGGCTGGCCGCGCTGGTCGTCCACCACGTCGAGGGTGTCCTTGACGGACTCCAGCCTGATCATCGTGCGGACGAAGTTCCCGCCGCCCGCTCCGTACAGCCAGGCCGTACGGACCACGTAGCCCGTCTCCGGCAGGGTGTCGAGCACCGCGTGCTCCCCGGCCAGCTTGGTGCGGCCGTAGGCGCTGCGCGGGCCGGTGGGGTCGTACTCCCCGTAGGGCGTCTGTCCGTCGCCGGCGAAGACGTAGTCCGTGGAGACCTGGATCAGCACGGCGCCCGAGGCGGCGCACGCCTCGGCCAGGACCCGGGGCCCGGTGCCGTTGACCGCCAGCGCCTCGGCCTCCTTGGCCTCGGCGTCGTCCACGGCCGTCCAGGCCGCGCAGTTGACCACCACGGCCGGCGCGTACGTCTCCAGCACGGCACGGACCGCGTCGGCGTCGGTGATGTCCAGCGCGGTACGGTCCGGACCGATCGCGTACTCCCCGGCCGCGGCGAGCCCGGCCAGCAGATCCCGGCCCACCATTCCGCCGGCGCCGGTGACGAGCCAGCCGCTCACAGCGCCGCACGTCCCTTCAGCGGCTCCCACCAGGCGCGATTGTCGCGGTACCAGGCCACGGTCTCCGCGAGGCCCGTGGCGAAGTCCTTGCGGGGCGCGTATCCCAGCTCGGTACGGATCTTGGCGCAGTCGACGCTGTAGCGGCGGTCGTGGCCCTTGCGGTCGGTGACGTACTCGACGCTGGTGTCCCAGTCGGCTCCGCAGGCCTCCAGCAGCAGTCCGGTCAGCTCCTTGTTGGAGAGCTCCGTACCGCCGCCGATGTTGTAGACATCGCCGGCCCGGCCCTTCGTACGGACCAGCTCGATGCCCTGGACATGGTCGTCGATGTGCAGCCAGTCGCGGACGTTGCCGCCGTCGCCGTACAGCGGGACCTTCCTGCCGTCCAGCAGATTGGTGATGAACAGCGGGATGACCTTCTCGGGGAAGTGGTGGTGCCCGTAGTTGTTGGAGCAGCGCGTCACCCGTACGTCGAGGCCGTGTGTGCGGTGGTACGACAGCGCGATCAGATCGCTGGACGCCTTGGCCGAGGAGTAGGGCGAGTTGGGCTCCAGCGGATGGGTCTCCGGCCAGGAGCCCTCGTCGATGGAGCCGTAGACCTCGTCGGTGGAGATGTGCACGAAGGTCTTCACACCGGCGCGGTGCGCGGCGTCGATCAGGGTGTGGGTGCCGACCACATTCGTACGGACGAACTCGGCGCCGCCGTCGATGGAGCGGTCCACGTGCGACTCGGCGGCGAAGTGCACCACCTGGTCGTGCTCGGCCATCAGCTTGGCGACCAGCTCCGCGTCGCAGATGTCGCCCTGGACGAAGGCGAATCCGGGGTGCTCACGGACCGGGTCGAGGTTGGCCGGGTTGCCCGCGTAGGTGAGCTTGTCGAGCACCGTCAGCTCGGCATCGCCGGGGCCCTGGGGCCCGAGGACCGTCCGGACGTAGTGCGAGCCGATGAAACCGGCACCGCCGGTCACAAGAATCCTGTGGGTCATGAGGAGATCTGCACCTTGCTGTGGTCGCCGAGGACGAGTCGATGGGCGGACGGGTTGCGGGGAGCGGGGGTGATCTCGACATCGCGGCCGATCAGCGACGCCTCCACCCGGCGTACACCGGTGAGGGAGGAGCCCCGCAGGACGATGGAGTACTCGATCTCGCTGTCCTCGATCCGGCAGCCCTCGGAGACCGAGGTGAAGGGACCGATGTAGGCGTCGCTGATCACCGTGCCCGCGCCGATGATCGCGGGACCCACGATCCGGCTGCGGGTGACCCGCGCGCCCTCCTCGATCCTGACCCGCCCTATGATCTCCGTCGCCTCGTCCACCGATCCGTCGCGGCACGGCTCGACGGTCTCCAGCACCGAGCGGTTGACCTCCAGCATGTCGGCGACGTTGCCGGTGTCCTTCCAGTACCCGGAGATGGTCGTGGAGCGGACGTCGCGGTCCTGGTCGATCAGCCACTGGATGGCGTGGGTGATCTCCAGCTCACCGCGCCAGGAGGGCTCGATGGAGCGCACGGCCTCATGGACGGCCGGGGTGAACAGATAGACACCGACGAGCGCGAGATCGCTCTTGGGTTCCTCGGGCTTCTCCTCCAGGGCCACCACCCGCCCCTCGGTGTCGAGTTCGGCCACACCGAAGGAGGTCGGGTTGGGCACCTTGGTCAGCAGGATCTGGGCGTCGGGCCGCTCCCGGCGGAAACCGTCGACCAGTCCGGTGATACCGCCGACGATGAAGTTGTCACCGAGGTACATCACGAAGTCGTCGTCGCCGAGGAAGTCACGGGCGATGAGGACGGCGTGCGCCAGCCCGAGCGGCGCGTCCTGCTGGAGATACGTGACCTTTATCCCGAACCTGGAGCCGTCGCCGACCGCCTCGCGGATCTCCTCCGCGGTGTCGCCGACGATGACGCCGACCTCGGTGATGCCCGCCTCCGCGATGGCCTCCAGGCCGTAGAAAAGCACCGGCTTGTTCGCCACGGGCACGAGCTGTTTCGCGGAGGTGTGGGTGATGGGGCGCAGACGGGTGCCCGCCCCGCCGGACAGTACGAGAGCCTTCACGATCCCTATCCCAAGCTGAGATGTCCGATGCTGTCCGGGCGTCGCCCGACAGCATGATTTTACCTACGATTTCCGGTACGGCCCGCCTCTGGACACCTTGACCGGGTAGCGCGGGCCCTGGAGCAGGGCTTGCGCGTGCGCCCCGAGTCATCCCTGCGCGCGGGCCCGTACGGGCGTGCGCAGGCGTATACCGCTGCCCTCAGGACGACGGCAGCGCGTACCGGGTCCACCGGGCCCACCGGGTTCGCACGTGCGTTCGGATTCGCCGGGCCACCCGGATCAGCGGTGATCTGCGCCGGCGCGCGGCCCTGGGCGCCTCGATGCGCTCCAGGCCCGGTCTGCCCACCCAGTCGGGCACGGTGACCTCGTACGAGGCGTCCTTGAGGCCGGTCGAGCGGTCCCCGAAGTGCGGGAAGGCGAGATACGGCGTACGGGCGCGGCCCTTGCGGACCACCTCCGGCTTCGTCTCGGCCTTGACGAAGTCGAGCATGTCCCGGAGCAGATCGAGCCGCCCCAGGGCGACGCACTCCAGCCGCAGCCGCTCGGCGACCTTGATACGCCTGGCCACCTCCGGGGTCCAGTAGCGGGCCATCAGCGGAGCGGCCAGCTCCATCTTGTGGCGCTGGACCTCCTCCGGCTGCCTCATGAGTCCGTGCGCGAACTGCTGGATCAGCCCGACCGTGAAGGGTCTGACCATCAGCCGGTCACGTTTGGGGCCCGGCGGCACCAGTCGGGCGATGAGCGCCATGAGGGCGCCGGTGGCCTCGAACCGCAGCGCGTAACTGCCGGTCCTGGTCACATGCTTGCCGTCGTCGCGGCCCACGAGGTGGTAGCAGGTGTAGTCGGAGATCACCGAGACGCCCTTGCCCCGGATGTACGCCTCCATCGTGAAGAGGGCGTCCTCGCCGGTCCTGAGCGTCTCGTCGAAGCGGAGCCCGAGCCGTTCGAGCAGTTCGCGCCGGAAGAGCTTCTGGGCGCTCAGCGTGAAGATCACCTGCGAGCTGTAGATGTCCACGCGGTCCGCCGTGCGGGTCCACATCGAGCCGGGGGCGCCTCTGTTCACGCCCACGATCTTGCCGAGCACCACATCCGTGGCGGCGCGGTCCGCCATGGTCACCATGCGCTCCAGCGCTTCCTCGCCGAAGTAGTCGTCGGCGTCGAGGAAGAAGACGTAGCGGCCTTCGGCCAGCCCCAGACCCACATTGCGCGGCCCGCTGGGACCGCCCGAATTGGCCTGCCGCACCACTCTGGTCGGGATGGCGGTCCGCGCCGCGAACTTCTCCAGATACTCGCCGGTGCCGTCGGTCGAACCGTCGTCCACGGCGACGATCTCGATCCGGTCGGCGCCTAACGTCTGGGCCTCCACCGATTCCAGGCAGCGGATCAGATAGGGCATCGCCTCGTACGCCCCGACGATCACACTCACATCAGGAACTTGCTTGTCGTTCATCAAAAATCAAGACAATCGGCATCGGATGTTGGTTGTCTTGTCACGATCTCCAGTATCGGTGACGCGCATCACAGTTGGCGTTCGCCGCGCCGGGGAAGTGCTCAACTCCCTTACGGAAAAGGCCCGGCAGCACGTCCGAGGACGCCCTGCCGGGCCATGGACCCGTACGGACCGGGACTCAGCCCCGTACCGGCGAGTCCAGATCGTTGCTCTCGGGAGCGGAGTCGTCCGGCGCCGCGGCCTCCTCGGGCCCCGCCAGGCGCTGTTCCACACCGGTGTTGCGCGCCTGCGCCTTCGCCGCCAGCGTGTGCGCCGCCGCGTTGAACCGCTCGATCGAGGACGGCTCGTCGGGACCGAGCAGATAGCGCTTCAGCTCATGGCGGTCCGCCGCCAGCCGGTCGGCGGACGGATCGGTCACCGCGTCGAGCAACTGGTCCAGTTCCCTGGCGCTGTTGGAGAGGATCACGGCGGCCCGTACGGCGGTGTTCTGCCGCTTGAACTCCTCCGCGCCGAGGCCCGCCGAGTCCGTGACCGCGTACGGCTTGCCGCTGGCGATGAAGTCCGACACCACACTGGAGATGTCGGAGACCATCGCGTCCGACTCGTTGAAGCAGTCGTACAGCCGCGGCTCGGCGCCGGCGATGACACGGTGCTCCCACCAGCCGAAGGAGCGCCAGTACGCGGTGTTCCACTCGTCCCGCAGCCGGGTCAGCTCCGCCTGCCGCGCCGGGTCGGCCTTGGCGTCACGCGACTCCTCCGCCTCGTCCCGGCTCGCGTCCGCCACCGCGGAGAGCTCGCCCAGCCGGGCCTCGATCCGGGCCAGCTCGGCCCGTGCCGTACTCCGCTCGGTGCGCAGCTCCGCGCTCTGCCCGGCCCAGCGGGCATCGGTGGCGCGCTCGGCCGCGGCCTTCTCCACCAGCGCGACGATCCGCTCGTGCACGGCCTTCGCCTTGGCGCTGCGCGTGCCGGTGAAGGGGTGCGGCTTGTAGAGCACCCTGACCGGCCGCTGCGCCGACAGCAGCCGCTTGACGATGTTCTCGCCGGCCAGCAGCAGCGAGGTGTTGCCCGGGCTGTCGTCCCAGCCCTCCCAGGTGGGCGCGTAGAGCACCGTCGGGAGGGGGTGGCGTGTGGAGCCGCTCGCCGGCTCGATCGGAGCGAGCTGCGGACGGCCCACCTCCACGATGTCCTCGTCGCGCACTCCGACATCGGCCAGCGCGTAGCGGTCGCGCCCGGCCCGGCCCGCGGTCCACACCTCGTCGTAGGCCTTGCTGAACGGATTGACGCTGGCGAGCTTGTCGCTGTCGCCGTGTCCGATGAAGACGTGCCGCATGGTCGGGACGCGCAGCATGTGGATGTTCTTGCCGACGTTGGCCGCGTAGAGCGCGACCCGTACGGTCGACAGGTCCAGGTTCATCAGATGGACACCGCCGGGCACACAGAGCACCGGCACCGCCGTCGGACCGAGCTGCTGCGCCATCACCCGCTCACGCAGGACGATCAGCGGCCGTCCTTCGAGCTGGTCCATCGTCTCCAGCCACATGTTGATCTGGTACGCGGACTCCTTGGAGCCGGAGAAGTACAGCATCACGGTCGGCCTGTGGTCGGCCAGCCAGCCGTCCACCGCCTTCAGCACCGTCTCGGCGGACGGTACGAGCCGGCTCGGGCGCAGATACGGCAGCAGGGCCACGACATAGCCGACGGCGAGGAGCACCGAGAGGCCGAGGCCCGCGTAGCCGTAGAGGTTCTTCCCGGTCTCCAGGGCGAGCAGCACTCCCACCATGGCGAAGACATCGAGGTGGAGCACCTTCTCGGCGGAGCGGTTCAGCAGCCACGGCGGCGGCGCGTCCGGGATCCGGATGGCGCCGAGGTCGATGTTGCGGGTGACCACGGGCAGCCTGCGGCGCAGCCTGAGCAGGGTGACGATCGCGCCGTGCGGTGCCTGGAGCCCGTAGAACACCAGCACCGCGACGACGGTCGCGTAGAAGATCCGGTCCTGGCCGAGTCCCGAGCGCGCGACCAGCAGCACCAGCAGCATCTGCCGGATCAGAAAGCGGATCGACAGACCCGCGCGGACCTTGGCCAGCCGGTTCACCAGATAGCTGCCGCGCCGGTGCAGGAAGGTGTCCGTGAGATAGGTCACCGCAGCCGCAGCCGCGAAGAGCCAGAGATGCGGAATTATCGCGGCGAGCATGACGCACGGGAATGCGATTCCCAGGAGTAGTGCGGCTGCCAGCTCTGATCCGCTGCCCACCCGGGCCATGCGAATGGCTGTCGAAATCACGGAAAACCTGCTCCAGACCGTGCCTGCTGTTGATCTTGCAAGGGAATTGTGAAGACGGATCCCACGAACTCGGGCCTCCGTGATTCGCGCGCCGGCGACCACAGAGGCCCATGTCAGAGATTGTCAGGAATTATTACACATCTTCCTGACGGTCCAGTACGGCGGCGAGTGCCTGCTCGAAGTCCGAGGCCTCGGAGGCGCCACGCGTCGGGTCCTGCTGGCGCACGTCGATGACATGGCCGGTCAGCTCGGAGAGCAGCACATCGAGCGAGGTCCTGGCGACGGCCTCGGAGGAGAGCAGCGAACCTTCCGGCTCCTGGCCGAACGCCTTGGTGCGCATCGGTGTCGCGGTGCGCTCGGGATTCACGCAATTGACCCGGATTCCGTCGCCCGCCCATTCGTCGGAAAGGGCCTGGGTGAGATTCACCATGGCCGCCTTCGTGGACGAGTACAGGCTGTATTCGGCGCGGCCTCGGGTGTAACTGCTGGAGGTGTAGAGCAGAAGCTGGCCCTTGGTCTCCGCCAGGTATTTGTACGAGGCACGGGCGATCTGCACCGGCGCGAGATAGTTGACGTTCAGCGCTTCCTGAATGGTGGTGTTGTCCGTCTCGGCCAGCTTGCCGATACGCAGCACACCCGCGGTGTTGATCACGTAGTCGATACGGCCGGTCTCGCCGTAGGCGCGGGAGAGCGCGTCGTCGACATGCTCCGGGTTCTCGACATGCGTACCGGTCGTGGAGCGCCCCAGCGCGTACACCGTGGCGCCGAAGCTCTCGGCGAGCCGGGCGATGTCCGCGCCGATGCCGTACGAGCCGCCGAAGACGACCAGGGTCCTGCCGGCGAGGAGCTCGCGGTAGGAGTCGTCGGAGGACTGCTGGGGCGCGGCGGAGGAGGCGAGCTGGAAGAGCTTGTCGGCGATGAAGACATCGACCGGCTGCGTCACCTTCATATTGAACTCGTCGCCCGCCACGACATGGATCGGCACGTCCGGCAGATACCTCAGCACCACCGAACAGTCGTCGGTCGCCTGGAAGTTGGGGTCGCCGGCGGCGATCTCGTACGCCCTGCGGATGGTGGAGAGCTTGAACGCCTGCGGCGTCTGGCCGCGCCGCAGCCGGGACCGGTCGGGCACGTCCGTGATGAACTCGCCGTCCTCGCCGTGCGTACGGGTCACGATGATCGTGTCCGCGGACGGGATCGCCACGTCCACGGCCTGGTAGCGCTCCAGCGCGTCCACACAGTCCTTGATCACATGCTGGGACAGCAGCGGGCGCACGGCGTCGTGGAAGAGCACATTGCGGTCCTCGCCCTCCGCCAGACCCTCCCCCAGGGCCGCGATGGCACGCTCGGTGGTCTCGTTCCGCGTCGAGCCGCCCTCGATGATCCTGCTGACCTTGGCCAGTCCGGCCTTCGCGACGATCTTCTCCACGTCGGACACATAGCCCGGCGCCATCAGCACGATCACCTCGTCGATCGAGTCGCTCCGCTCGAAGACCGACAGCGTGTGCTCGATCACCGCCTTCCCCGCGATCTTCAGCAACTGCTTCGGGATCGACAGACCCACACGCTGACCTGTGCCGCCCGCCAGGACGACTGCGGTGGTACGGGGCTTCGCGGGCGGCGCGGAAGTTGGAGACACAGAACTGACCTACCTTGCGGGCTCAGAGGATGAGGCGATGGTCCCACCCACGGCAATCCTCTTGCAAGGTGGACCACAGCCCTGCGACATCGGTACGCAACCCCTGATTCACCTGGGAACACTAGTACACCCGCGAACCCGCGCCGGAAGCCGGAGGTGAGGGAAACCACACGAAAGGGGCGGTCACGGCGAAAACGCCATGACCGCCCTGGGACCGCTCCACGCCCGGCCGCCGCTCCGTCCCCGGTCGCGGGAAGGTCCGGCCCGGCCTTCCCGCGACCGGGGACGCACCTCTCAGAAGGGCTCGAACGCGTCGTACTCCTTCTGCGCGTCGTCCCGCTCGGCGTCCCGGTCCCTGCGCCGCTGCGCGGCCGGGCGCGGCGCCTCCAGCCGGTGGTCCTCGCCACGGCGGCCGAGCATCTCCGCACCCGCCATCATCGTGGGCTCCCAGTCGAAGACGACCGCGTCCTCCTCGCCGCCGATGGCCACACCGTCGCCCGCGCGCGCACCGGCCTTCATCAACTCGTCCTCGACACCGAGGCGGTTGAGCCGGTCCGCGAGATAGCCGACGGCCTCGTCGTTGCTGAAGTCGGTCTGGCGCACCCAGCGTTCGGGCTTCTCGCCGCGCACCCGGTAGATCCCGTCGTCCTCCAGGGTGACGGTGAAGCCGGCGTCGTCGACGGCCTTCGGGCGGATGACGATCCTCGTCGCCTCCTCCTTCGGCCGGTCGGCGCGGGCCTTGGCGACGACCTCGGCGAGCGCGAACGACAGGTCCCTGAGCCCGGTGCGGGCCACGGCCGACGCCTCGAAGACACGGTAGCCGCGGCGTTCGAGATCGGGCCGGATCATCTCGGCGAGATCCTGTCCGTCCGGGATGTCGATCTTGTTGAGGACCACGACCCGGGGCCGGTCGCCCAGACCGCCGTACTGCTTCAGCTCCTCCTCGATGACATCGAGGTCGGTGAGCGGGTCGCGGTCGGACTCCAGCGTGGCCGTGTCCAGCACGTGCACGAGCACCGAGCAGCGCTCGACATGGCGCAGGAACTCCAGCCCCAGACCGCGGCCCTGGCTGGCGCCGGGGATCAGTCCGGGCACGTCCGCGATGGTGTAGACGGTCGACCCGGCCGTGACCACGCCCAGGTTGGGCACCAGCGTGGTGAACGGATAGTCCGCGATCTTCGGCTTGGCCGCCGAGAGCACGGAGATCAGCGAGGACTTGCCGGCGCTCGGATAGCCCACGAGCGCCACGTCCGCGACGGTCTTCAGCTCCAGCACCACATCACCGGCCTGGCCCGGCTCGCCGAGCAGCGCGAAGCCCGGGGCCTTGCGGCGGGCCGAGGCGAGCGCCGCGTTGCCCAGACCGCCGCGACCGCCCTCGGCGGCCACATAGGTGGTGCCCTGGCCGACCAGATCGGCGAGTACGGTGCCGTGCTTGTCCAGGACGACCGTGCCGTCGGGCACCGGCAGGACCAGGTCCTGGCCGTCCTTGCCCGAGCGGTTGCCGCCCTCGCCGGGCTTGCCGTTGGTGGCCTTGCGGTGCGGCGAGTGGTGGTAGTCGAGCAGGGTCGTCACGGACTGGTCGACGACCAGGACGACATCGCCGCCACGGCCGCCGTTGCCGCCGTCGGGGCCGCCCAGCGGCTTGAACTTCTCACGGTGTACGGAGGCGCAGCCGTGGCCTCCGCTACCCGCGGCGACATGCAGCTCGACGCGGTCCACGAAGGTGGTCATGGGATTGCCTCCAGTACGTACGGAAATGTCTTCTGTGGAACACGCGAAGGGCGGACCCGCTTCCCGGCCGGGAAGTGAGGTCCGCCCTCGCGAGGAAAACCGCTCTACGGGTGCCTGACTACTCGGCGACCGGAACGATGTTCACGACCTTGCGGCCACGGCTGGTGCCGAACTCCACCGCGCCGGCGTTCAGCGCGAACAGCGTGTCGTCGCCGCCACGGCCGACGCCCGAGCCCGGGTGGAAGTGCGTGCCGCGCTGGCGGACGAGGATCTCACCGGCGTTGACGACCTGACCGCCGAAGCGCTTCACGCCGAGCCGCTGAGCATTCGAGTCGCGCCCGTTCCGAGTGGACGATGCGCCCTTCTTGTGTGCCATGTCTCCTCAGTCCCTTACTTCGCAGCCGCGGGGATACCGGTGACCCTGATCGCCGTGTACTGCTGACGGTGACCCTGGCGACGGCGGTAGCCGGTCTTGTTCTTGTAGCGAAGGATGTCGATCTTCGCGCCCTTGTGGTGGTCCACGACCTCGGCCGTGACCTTGATGCCGTCCAGCACCCACGGGTCGCTGGTGACGGCGTCGCCGTCGACCACGAGCAGGGTCCTGAGCTCCACTGTGTCGCCGACCTTGGCGGTGGAAATCTTGTCAACCTCAACGATGTCACCGACAGCAACCTTGTGCTGGCGGCCACCGCTGCGCACGATGGCGTACACGCGGATCTCACTCTCGCTCGGAACGGAACCCCTGATGCCAGCCGCCCGCACGGGCCGGGGCCCATGACGATCCTGACAGGACGAGCGGCCTCCCCCGGGATCCGGGAGGTGGGTGCTCAGGAGTGGGCGCGCATTGGAACACGCCGAAGGTTTAGAGTACGGGCCGCCTGTGCGGGGGGTCAAACCAGGTCCCCGCGCCGGACGGACCGGTGTGGCGGCCCGTCCGGCGTTCGAGGACCCGTACGGCGACCGGCCGGAGCCGGTACGCCCGTACGGCCGGAGCCCTACTCCTCCGTGGAGGCGCTGACCCCGGACGGCGTCTGCTGTTCCGCCGCCGCGGTCTTCTTGGCCGTCGACTTCGCGGCCGTCTTCTTGGCCGTCGTCGCCTTCTTCGCCGTGGTCGTCTTCTTCACCGCGGTCTTCTTGGCCGTCGTCTTCTTGGCGGCCGTCTTCTTCACGGCGGACTTCTTGGCGGCGGTCTTGCGTGCCGTCTTCTTGGCCGCGGGCGCCTCCTCCGAGGGCTCCGGGGCGTCCGGGGCCTCCGGGGCGTCCTGAGCGTCCGGAGTGTCCTGTGCGGATGCCTCCGCGGGCTCGCCGGGCGCCGTGTCGGGCTTCGCCGACGCCACCACGACGACCGCCGCGTCCTCGGCGCCCGAGGGCGGACCGGCCGGTGCCGTGACCTTGCGGGTCGCCCGGCGGCGGGCGCGCGGGGGTGCCGCCACGGGCGGCTCCTCCGGCGTCTCCTCCACCGTCCGCACCGTCTCCACCGCCGGCGCGGCCTCCGGCTCGGCCGGTACGGGGACGGGCTCGGCGGCGGGCACGACCACCTCGGCCGCGGCCGCGTCGTCCCCGGCCTTCGGCGAACCGGCCGGGGCCGTCGCCTTGCGCGTGGCCCGGCGGCGCGTACGGCCCTTGGGAGCCTCCTCGACGGGCGCCTCAGCCTCGGGCTCGGCCACCTCGGCCACCACCTCGGGCGCCTCGGCCGTCTCGGCCGCGAGCGCCGCCACCGGTGCCTCGGCGGGAGCCTCGGCCGGGGCCTCGGGCTCCACGGCCCTCGGCGAGCCGGCCGGAGCGGTCGCCTTGCGCGACGCACGGCGGCGCGAACGTCCCCGTACGGCGGCCTCGGCCTCCGCCACGCTGCTGAACAGCTCCTCGTCCGGCGCGAAGGCCGGCTCCGCGAGCGCGGCCGGAGCGGCCACCTCCGCGGCCACCTCGGCCTCCGTCTCGCTCTCGGCCTCGGTCTCCGCCGCGAGCCCGGCGAACTCGTGCTCGTGCTCGTGGTCCGCACCGGACACACCGCCACGACCGCGCTTCTTGGAGCGCTTGCCGTTGCCACCGCCACCGGCCGTGGTGGGCTGCTCCATATGGACGATCACACCGCGCCCGTTGCAGTGCACACAGGTCTCGGAGAACGACTCCAGCAGCCCCTGGCCGACCCGCTTGCGGGTCATCTGCACCAGGCCCAGCGAGGTGACCTCGGCGACCTGGTGCTTCGTACGGTCCCGGCCCAGGCACTCCAGCAGCCGCCGCAGCACCAGATCCCGGTTGGACTCCAGCACCATGTCGATGAAGTCGATGACGACGATCCCGCCGAGGTCGCGCAGCCGCAACTGGCGCACGATCTCCTCGGCCGCCTCCAGGTTGTTCCTGGTGACGGTCTCCTCCAGATTGCCGCCCTGTCCGGTGAACTTCCCGGTGTTGACGTCGACCACGACCATGGCCTCGGTCTTGTCGATCACCAGCGACCCACCGCTCGGCAGCCAGACCTTCCGGTCCAGTGCCTTCATGAGCTGCTCGTCGATCCGGTACGTCGCGAAGACATCGGCCTCGCCGGTCCAGCGCGACAGCCGGTCGGAGAGATCGGGGGCGACATGCGTGACATAGCCGTGGATGGTCGCCCACGCCTGCTCGCCGCTGACGATGACCTTGGTGAAGTCCTCGTTGAAGATGTCGCGCACGACCCGGACGGTCATGTCGGGCTCACCGTAGAGAAGCGTCGGAGCGTTGCCGCTCTTCGTCCTCTTCTTGATGTCCTCCCACTGACCCTGGAGCCGTTCGACATCACGGCGCAGCTCGTCCTCGCTGGCGCCCTCCGCGGCCGTACGGACGATGACGCCCGCGTCCTCGGGAACGATCTTCTTGAGGATGGTCTTGAGCCGGGCCCGCTCGGTGTCGGGCAGCTTGCGGCTGATGCCGGTCATCGAGCCCTCGGGCACATAGACCAGATAGCGGCCGGGCAGCGAGACCTGGCTGGTGAGCCGGGCGCCCTTGTGGCCGATCGGGTCCTTCGTCACCTGCACGAGCACCGACTGACCGGACTTGAGGGCGCTCTCGATCCGGCGCGGGCCGTTGGCCATGCCCAGTGCCTCGAAGTTGACCTCGCCCGCGTACAGCACGGCGTTGCGGCCCTTGCCGATGTCGACGAAGGCGGCCTCCATGGACGGCAGTACGTTCTGCACCTTGCCCAGGTAGACATTGCCGACGTAGCTGGTGGCCTGTTCCTTGTTGACGTAGTGCTCGACCAGGACGTTGTCCTCCAGGACACCGATCTGGGTGCGCTCGCCGTTCTGCCGGACGACCATCACACGCTCGACGGCCTCGCGCCGGGCGAGGAACTCCGCCTCGGTGATGATCGGCACCCTGCGGCGGCCCTGCTCGCGTCCCTCGCGGCGGCGCTGCTTCTTGGCCTCCAGGCGCGTCGAGCCCTTGATGGACTGCACCTCGTCGGCGCCGGTGCCGGGCTCGGTGTCCTTGCCGCGCCGCTCACGCGGCTCGCGGACCTTGACGACCGTACGCTCCGGATCGTCACCGCCCGACTCGGCCTCGGCCGCGCCGTCACCGCTGCGACGGCGGCGGCGACGGCGGCGACGGCTGCTGGAGGAGCCGCCCCCGGAGGACTCGGCGTGGTCCGCGCCCTCGGCGTCGTCGTGCTCCTCGTCGTCCGCGTCGCCGTCGCTGTAGTCGGCGGACTCGGCGGACTCGTCGTGCTGCTCGTCGGTGGTCTCGTCGGCCTCGGCGGACTCGCCACGGCGACGGCGACGGCCGCCGCGGCGACGGCGGCGCGAGGGACGGTCCTCGTACTCGTCGGAGTCGTCGCCGTCGGCGGACTGCTCCGCGTCGGTCCCGGCCTCGTCCACGGAGTCACGGGCGTCGCGCGGCAGCTCCTCGGCGACCGGCGCGCTCTCCACCGGCTCGGCGGACTCACCGCGGCGGCGGCGCCTGCGACGGCCCGACGGCTCCGGCGCGGCGACGGGCTCGGCCGCCGCCACGGTCCCGGCCTCGTGGTCGAGGTCCTGGTCCTGGTCGAGATCGAGGTCGGCGTCGGCGGAGTAGTCGGTGTCGTAGGCGTCGTCGTACGCGGGCCGGCCCGCTGCCGCGGCGGCTGCCGCGGTCTCCGGCGTCTGGAACATGGGCTCGGTGAAGACGGGCGCCTGGAAGACGGCCACGGCGGGCCGGGTGGCACGGCGGCGCGAGCGCTCGGGCGCCTCGGCGGGCTCCACGGCGGACACGGCCGGAGCCCCGCCCACAGGCTCGGGAGCGCTGGTGGCGGTGGTCTCCGGCGCGGTGGCCCTGCGACGCGTACGGCCACGGCTCGCGGCCTTCTCGGCGGCCTGGACGTGCTCCTCGTCGGCGCTGATCTGCGCGACCACGTCCTGCGGCAGGCCCTCGCCCTCCTGGCTGCCGCCCTCGTCGCCGCCCGGCGCGCCGGCGGGCGCGGTGGCCCTGCGGGTGGCGCGACGGCGCGTACGGGTGGCGGGCTTGGGCTCGGGCTCCACGGACTCGGGCTCCTCGGCCGGGCCCTCCTCGGCGGCGGCCTCGACGGCCTCCGGCTCGGGCACGACGATCTCGGGCACGACGATCTCGGGCACGGCGGCCTCGGAGGTGGCGGCCTCGGGCGCGGTGGCCCTGCGGGTGGCACGGCGGCGCGTACGCGGCGGCGCGGCCTCCTCGGCCACAGCCGTCCCGGCACCGTCGGTGCCCTCGGCACTCTCGGCGCTCTCCTGCGTCTCGGCAGGCTCGGCGGTCTCGACCGGCGCCGCTGCCTTGCGTGTGGCACGGCGGCGCGCGCGCGGCGGCGCGGCCTCCTCGGCCACAGCCGTCCCGGCGCTCTCCGCCGACGGAGCCGTCCCGGCCGTCACCTCGGGCGCGACCGCCTCAGGCACGGCCGCCTCGGGCGCCGCCGCCTTGCGGGTCGCGCGGCGGCGCGTACGCGGCGGCGCGGGCTCCTCGGCCACGGCGTCCGCCACAGCCGCCTCGGCGGCCGGTACGGCCGGCACGACGGTCTCGGCCACGCTCACGGCGTCGCCGCTCCCGGCACCTGCGGCCGGCGGCCCGGCGGGCCGGGAGGCGGCCCGCCGCCTGCGGCGCGGCGGCAGCGTGTCGCTGGGAGTGTCGTTCCCAGCGTTGTTGTCGTTGTTGTTGTCGTAGTCGGGGTTCCCGGGGTTTCCGGGTTCGGTGGGCTCAAGCATGCGGGGGTTTCTCCCGTCACGCTCCCGGGCGCCGCGCCTGGATCCGGTCCGGCCGCGGCCCGCGCAGTGCGCGAATGCCGCCGTCCGGGGCGCGGGCGCCGCACGGGAGCTGTTATGTCTGGCTCGCCGGTTCCCTGCGCGATGTACGCACGGCCTGGCGAAAGTCTTCTGGTCAGTGCGCGGCCCGACCCAGGTGGCTCCCGAGTCCCAGAGCTGCGCTACAACGACCGCCCTACGCGGAACCTGCACCTTCCGGCGCCTTCGCGGCGGCGAGTACGGCGGCCGTGGATGAGGCGGGCCGGACTGCCTCGCGGTCGGGCGCGAGCGGGTCGGTCACCGTGCCGGTCTCCTCGTCGAAGAGCCCCTGCGCCAGCCTGGTCACCGCTGCGGGGACCGGCGGCGCCAGGTCGGCCACAGCTCGGAGACCGGACAGGACGTCGTCGGGTCGGACGGCGGGTGTTGCGTGCCGTACAACCAGCCGCAGTATCGCACAGGGCCCGTCCCCCGGCCTATCAGCCTGTGGAGGAGCGGACTCCAGGGTCACCACGGCACTCCGTGCGTCGAAGGTCCGCAGACCGTTCTTCGTACGGCGTTCCACCTCGACCGACTCGGCGGCGAGAAAGGCCCGCACGGCCTCTTCGGCCCGCTGCGGCTCGACGCCGTCCAGCCGCAGCTCCCAGACGGAAGCGGTCAGCCGGTCGGCGAGCCCCGACGTACGGGCCTCGACGGCGTCGACGATGTCGAGTCCGGCCGGCAGCGACTCGTCCAGCAGCTCACGCAGCTTGTCCGGGTCGCGCGCCTCCACCAGGGCGATCTCCAGGAACTCGGCCTCACTGCCCGTGCCGGTGGGTGCGGCATTGGCGTACGAGACCTTCGGGTGCGGGGTGAACCCCGCCGAGTACGCCATCGGTACATCGGCGCGGCGCAGCGCCCGCTCGAAGGCGCGCTGGAAGTCACGGTGGCTGGTGAACCGGAGGCGCCCGCGCTTGGTGTAGCGCAGTCGGATGCGCTGCACCGCCGGTGCGGGTGGTGGGCCTTCGGGCTGTCGCTTGCCCAGTGCTTCTTCTCCTCGGTGCGGGCGGTACGCGGTGACGCGCCGCCCTCGGACGTGGGGTGACCCCCGGGTCCCGGCTCAGCCCCGCTTCCGCAAGGAGATCTCGGGTGCGGGCTCCGCGCCGGGGACGATCGTTGTACTACCCAGAGTACGCGTAAGGCCCTCCGACAGTTCCCCGGCCTTCCGCGGGGGACGTGCCGTGACCGACAGGACACCCGCGGGACGCGTCAGACGGCCGGCCCGATCCAGAAGCGCAGTTTTCCTCCGCGCTCGTCCTCCAGCACTCCGCCCGCCGCCTCGATCACCTTGCGCGAGGCGGTGTTCGTGGTGTCGCACGTGACGAGGACGGACTCGATACCGAGCCCGCGCGCGACCGGGACGGCCGCGGCCAGCATCGCGGTCGCGTGGCCGCGCCGACGGGCACTGGGACGTACGGCATAGCCGATGTGGCCGCCCAGTTCACGCAGAAAGGGGTTGAGGCGGTGGCGGATGGCGAGGCGGCCGAGAAAGGTGTCGCCGTCGACGTACCAGAGCGTGGTGTTGGGCACCCAGCCGGCGACACGCGGAGTCTCCTCCAGCGGCTCGGCGTTGAGCCGGTCCACATAGGCCGCGAAGACCTCGGGCCGGTGCCAGCTCGCCGCGAACTCCTCCATCTCGTGGAGAAGCAGGGCCCGTTCGCCCGCGCCCTCCGCCACGAACTCCGCCATCGCGTCGAGGAAGGAGGCCTGGACCCGTACGTCGGGAGCGATGAACCGGGGCATTGGCCCATTGTGCCGCCGCCCGCGCGCGCCCGCGCACGGATTACGCCCGCGCACGGATTGCCCGTGCCCCGGGCGCGGCTGTGCCAAAGGCGAGGGGGCCGCCGGCACCACGACCGTCGTCCCGGCGTTCGAGGCGCACTCACCGCGCGTGCGCGCCGAAGGGGCCTCGGTCCTCGGACCTCGGCCCCCTCGGGACATCCTCCGCCTCGCCGGACCGACCCGGCCCGGCCCGGCTCCCGGCTCTCGTCAGCGCGCCTTCGCACCGGCCCCGGCGTCGACCACCGTCAGCGGCAGCAGCACCGAATCAGCCCGTCATCCTGACCGTGTTCGAGATGAGGCGGCTTGCCCACAGTGCGGCAGAGCTGATGATGCTGTCTTCCACCCTTCAGACGGACGGCATCCAACGAAAACTCCTGTCCGGTCCCCTTCAAGGTGTGTACGACCCGAACGGGGCGGGTGCCATCGTGCTCGCCGTCAGCGCAGAGGTGGAGCGGGAAGGCATCCGGGAGAAGACCTTGGAAAAGGGCTGGGGCTGCGGACCGCAAGGGCAACATCGGTGGGCGTACATCCGTTGTGAACGACGACAAGCTCGCCGTAGCCCTGCCCGGCACGCCAAGGGGGGCAGTGTCACAGCCATCACCAAGGCCCTGGGAATCGGCCGTGCCACGTTACCGCCACCTCGGAGAGAGCGCCTGAGACAAGCGCACACGACCCCAGGCAGGCCCCCGGCATCACGTCGAAGCTGCCGCCATGTACCCGTCACGCACGCCTCTGCCGGGCGGGGCACGGCAGCTCGGGATCAGCACGGTTCGGCGAGCACGTCACCAGGGCGACGGAGTAGAAGACCGTGCCCTTCAGGTAATGGCCGCGTGATACGTCTCCTCCCCAGGCCAGTCGCTCGACTGCGG
Organism: Streptomyces lushanensis; assembly: GCF_001700515.1. Classification (GTDB taxonomy): domain Bacteria; phylum Actinomycetota; class Actinomycetes; order Streptomycetales; family Streptomycetaceae; genus Streptomyces; species Streptomyces lushanensis. Next base: position 6,190 of record NZ_MAUD01000076.1, on the reverse strand, counting down.
ACCTCACCAGGAAAACCAGCCTGGTCACTTCCCGATCCTGCTCAGAGGCGAAGCGGGGCGCGAACTCCGTGAGCTGGAGGCCTAACCACTCGCCGGCCTCCTTGGGCTCCTCCCATGTCCCCCTGATCAGCGAGGGCGGTTTCATGAGCCAGTGCGCCGTCTGAATCGGAGGGAGGTCGGTAGTGGGGAAGACTGCCACGGCTTCGCGGTACCGGTCGTGCACCTCTTGCTCGCTGGTCGCCGCTGGGCCCTGGCCGGGCGGTCTGCGGACGCTTTCCATGTCGAACGTTTTCTTCTCCCCCACCCATGCGTAACCGTGGTGGTGCACCGCTGCTCCGTTCCGAGAGATGACGACGGCCCCGCCCGTCGGCGCGAGGGGCAGGGCCGTCAGTTCAGGTGGTGCCGTGGATCAGGCGGAGAGGTCGAAGCAGGCGAGGTCGATGCCTGCCGCCTTCAGCTCGGCCGTGGTGAAGCGCAGCGGCTCGATGTCCGGGCGCTTGCTGTCACCCATGGCCCACGCGTCCGGCCCGATCTTCGCGAGGGTCACGCACGCCTCACCGTCGGGGTGAGTGCTGCCGCCACAAGCCTTCGAGAACTCAGCTCCCTCGATGGGGAGCCCGTACAGCTCGGTCATGGTTGTGCCCTTCCTGATCTGCTGACGGCCCAGAGAGGGCCGTCCCCCGCCCGTAGCGGACGGAAGTCCTGGAGTGGACGCCCCGGCTTCCCTAAGTCCGGAGTGATGCCCTCGCTGCTCAGGGCGGCACTCCAGTCAAGGAGCGGACCGGGGGAGAACCTGAGCACGTCAGCCCGGACGGGACACCTCCTGTCCCTGTTCAAGCCTTCTCCGGTCGGGGGTCCACCTGTCCCGCGAGGAGAGCGGCAGTGACAGGATTCTGTGAGAACCAAGGGCGCTGAGGGCACCCGCAGCGCCGAGCGCAGCGAGTGCCGCACGTATGGACTCCGTCGCGTCCGTCGCCTGAGCTCTGGTGTCCCTCCACGTCTGCATGTCCATCAGTGGCCGGTCCCGTGCATCCGAAGCAGGATGTTGCAGTCAGCGACCGTGGTGCTGTCGTGCTCCATCCCGGCCGCCTTCCGGAGCCGGCCGAGCCGCGCGCACTCGGGGCACCCGGGTACCGGACGGGGCGCAGGGCGCTCCTCCCGGAGCGGCAGCTCCACCGGCACTTCCTGCCATCGCGTGGGTTCTGTCCTCGTCACTGTCGCGCACTCCCTGTCGCTTCCGAGGTCGATGAACAGACCGTAGGGAGCGGCGTTATGAGGGGTCCACGCGGTTGCACGCGGTTGCACGGATTCACCCGAGGGTGGCGAGAGCCTTCGTGATCAGGGCGCGGGCTTCGGCTCCGCGCACTGCGGATCGAGACAGCTCGGAGAAGGCTCGGAGGTACGTACGGATCTCGCCGGGCGTGGTCAGGTTGATCTCTGCGGTGAGAGTCTCCACCGCCACCTGTTGATCGTCGAAGGCATAGAAGGCTTCGAGCGGCCAGACGGTACGGCGTGCCCGTGCGGGGATGATGCCGAGGGATACGTTCGGCTGTCCCATCACCGAGAGCACGTGGTCAAGCTGGGCCGCCATCGCGGCATCGTCGCTCACCCGGTAGTAGAGAACCGTCTCTTCGAGCACCAGGGCGAACCGATGGTCCCCCTCCCGGATCACGCGGGACCGTCGGGTCCGAGCCCGCACGGCGTCAGCCACGTCGTCCGGTGTTCCCTGGAAGGCCGTGATGGACCGTAGAAGCCCCGTCGCGTAGCCGGGAGTCTGGAGCATCCCCGGCATGACGTTCGACGCGTAGACGCGAAAGGAGCGGGTCCGCTGGTACAGCGGGACGGTCTGCTCATGAACGCGCCGCATCCCGTCGCGGTGGATCTGCCGCCACTCGACGTACATCGACTCCGCGTTTCGGGACGCGGCGATCAGATCGGCGGCGTGATCGTCGGCCCCGCAGGCTGTGCACCAGGCACGGATGTCAGCGTCCGAGGGGGGCGTCTTGCCGCGCGCGATCCGGGATGATTTCGACTTGTGCCAGCCGCACCGAGCGGCCAGCTCATGCCCCGTCAGGCCAGCGTCTTGCATAAGGCCCTGCAAACGGGCTGCCACAGCGGCTCGTGCCGCTTGGGCGCTGGAAAGTGGAGAGGAAGGCATGAGCTGACCGGTCAGGAATCAGACGGTGTACTTCTCGTGCGGGATGGCTCGCTCCCACACCGCTTCGAACGCCGACGCGCACAGCTCGACTGCGGCGGGGTCTTCCGTCTGGTCGGTGTGGACCCACCGGCCGACGCCGTCGAAGACGTTGAACTGGACAAGGCGGCCGTCGAACAACCAGAAGTCGTTGCCCGGCAGAGCGAGGTCCGAGGTGCTGCGCCGGGGCAGCCAACGAATCAGTTCTCCGGCCGCCACGTTCGTGAAGGTGCCCGAGTGCTCGAAGGCGATGTAGTCGCTGACCGGCTCCGAGACGATGCGGGCACGTCGAATCACAACGCCCTTGGCCGTGACCTCCTGAACGAGGTCGAGCCAGGGACGCCACCAGGAACCCCGGTCCTCCGGGTCGAGCCGGCGCCCTTGCTTCCACGCGGCGAAGCCTTCGATCTCGTTCTCGACGCCGTACGTGTCGCGCATCTCAAGATGCACGGCTGACTCCCGCACCGACCTGATGAGGTCAGAGAAGTCAGTCAGACTCTGCGACACGGAGCGCCTCCCTGAGAAGCGGGATCATCCGCTTCGGAACCCTGATCACCGACTCGTGTCCGGGGATCGACACATCCCGCGAGCTCTCGCCCGTGGTCCGCTCGTCTGCCGTCCACCCCTGGATCACAAGATCCTTCGACTCCTGGTCCACCCACACAGCGGGTGATCCGTGATCTCCGGACTCGGGATCTTTACCGACGAACCGTAAGGCCATGGTGTCCCTCCCTGTTGAGCGCGTTGCGCCTGGTTGCACAGCCTTCACTCTGTCGGAACCTGCGCGTCAAAAGGGTGTGTTCACCCCGATCCGACCCGATGCTGTTCATCGGCGCAACGCAGAGTGCGCCCGGACCTTTACGGCCCGGACGCCTCTCGCCGGCTACACCCACTCGACCGCCGAGACGTTGGCCGGATCTTGCCGAGGAGCAGGGAGCGGCGTGCGCCGCACAGGGCGGGAAGCCAGCTCGCGCTCCTTCGTCCCCAGCCCCCGAAGGACCTCGGCACGCTCTGCCTCGTTCGTGCCGGCGAGCATCTCAGCCATCCCCTGGACGGCATCACTGCTCGTCACGGCCTACTTCTTGACCGTCAGCGGCAGCAGCTTCTTGCCCGTCGGGCCGATCTGGATGTCGAGATCGAGCTGCGGGCAGACGCCGCAGTCGAAGCACGGCGTCCAGCGGCAGTCCTCGACCTCGGTCTCGTCCAGCGCGTCCTGCCAGTCCTCCCAGAGCCAGTCCTTGTCGAGACCGGAGTCCAGGTGGTCCCAGGGCAGGACCTCCTCGTAGGTGCGCTCGCGGGTCGTGTACCAGGCGACATCCACGCCGTACTCGGGCAGCGTCTTGTCCGCGCACGCCATCCAGCGGTCGTACGAGAAGTGCTCGCGCCAGCCGTCGAACCGGCCGCCGTCCTCGTACACCGCGCGGATGACCGCGCCGACGCGCCGGTCGCCGCGCGAGAGGAGGCCCTCCACGATGCCGGGCTTGCCGTCGTGGTAGCGGAAGCCGATCGAGCGGCCGTACTTCTTGTCGCCGCGGATCTTGTCGCGGAGCTTCGCGAGCCGCGCGTCGGTCTCCTCGGCGCTGAGCTGCGGCGCCCACTGGAACGGCGTGTGCGGCTTGGGCACGAAGCCGCCGATCGAGACCGTGCAGCGGATGTCGTTCTGCCCGGAGACCTTCCGGCCCTCGGCGATGACCTTGACGGCCATGTCACCGATCTGGAGGACGTCCTCGTCGGTCTCGGTCGGCAGACCGCACATGAAGTACAGCTTCACCTGACGCCAGCCGTTGCCGTAGGCCGTGGAGACCGTACGGATCAGGTCCTCCTCCGAGACCATCTTGTTGATGACCTTGCGCATGCGCTCGGATCCGCCCTCGGGCGCGAAGGTCAGCCCGGACCTGCGGCCGTTCCTCGTCAGCTCGTTGGCCAGATCGACATTGAACGCGTCGACACGGGTCGACGGCAGGGAGAGACCGACCTTGTCCGCCTCGTACCGGTCGGCGAGCCCCTTGGCGATGTCACCGATCTCGCTGTGGTCGGCGGAGGAGAGCGAGAGCAGACCGACCTCCTCGAAGCCGGTCGCCTTCAGGCCCTTCTCGACCATCTCGCCGATCCCGGTGATGCTCCGCTCGCGCACCGGGCGCGTGATCATGCCCGCCTGGCAGAAGCGGCAGCCGCGCGTACACCCGCGGAAGATCTCCACGGACATCCGCTCGTGGACGGTCTCCGCGAGCGGTACGAGCGGCTGCTTCGGGTAGGGCCACTCGTCCAGGTCCATGACGGTGTGCTTGGACACCCGCCACGGCACACCGCTCCTGTTCGGTACGACACGGCCGATACGGCCGTCCGGCAGATACTCGACGTCGTAGAAGCCGGGCACATAGACCCCGCCGGTCCTGGCGAGCCGCAGGAGAACCTCCTCGCGCCCGCCGGGACGGCCCTCCGCCTTCCAGCCCCGGACGATCTCGGTGATCTCCAGGACGGCCTGCTCGCCGTCGCCGATCACCGCGCAGTCGATGAACTCCGCGATCGGCTCGGGATTGAAGGCCGCGTGACCGCCCGCGAGGACGAGGGGATGGTCGACGGTACGGTCCCGGGCCGCCAGCGGGATGCCCGCGAGGTCCAGGGCGGTGAGCATATTGGTGTAGCCCAGCTCGGTGGAGAAGCTCAGCCCGAAGAGGTCGAAGGCGGAGACCGGGCGGTGCGAGTCCACCGTGAACTGCGGCACCCGGTGCTCGCGCATCAGCTCTTCGAGGTCCGGCCAGACGCTGTACGTACGCTCGGCGAGCACGCCCTCGCGCTCGTTCAGCACCTCGTAGAGGATCATGACGCCCTGGTTGGGCAGCCCGACCTCGTAGGCGTCCGGATACATCAGCGCCCAGCGGACGTCGCACGCGTCCCAGTCCTTGACGGTGGAGTTCAGCTCGCCGCCCACGTATTGGATCGGCTTCTGCACATGCGGGAGCAGGGCTTCGAGCTGCGGGAAGACCGATTCAGGCATCACGGATCTTTCGTGGACCGACAGTGGATCGACAGGAGACCGGCGGTGGGCCGACACGGCTGGCCATCCAGACTACCCCGGCGCTCAGCCGGTCAGATCCGCCCTCAGCCTCGGTGCGGACGCCCGCTCCCACACCTGCGGCAGCTCCCGCTCCCGGCCCGCGGCCCGGCCCTCCTCATGGCCGTGCAGCAGCCCCCAGGTGAACGCGGACTCGCCCGCCGCGTGGGCGTGGACACCGAGGTCACGGAGGGCGTCACGGGCCACCACACTGTCCTGGTGATCGCCGAGCACGGTCTGTACGGCCTTCATCCGCCCGGCGAACCGCCGGGCGGGCCCGCCCAGTGCGGGCCGGGCCGCCTCGGCCGCGTAACGGACGCGTTTGGCCGCCTTGCGGGCGTTGTGGAGGGCGATGTCCCGCTCCTCGCCCGGCGGGAGCTCCAGCGCCTGTTCGACGCGGCCCGCGAGCCGCCCGTAGTCCTTGAGGATCGCCGCGGGCAGCACCTTCCCGGGCCGCTTCGCCGCGGCCGGCCGCAGCGGCGGATCCGCGAGCAGCGCGTCGAGGCTGTCCAGCAGGGCCAGATACCGCTCGCTGTCGAGGACGGCGACGGTCCTGCTCCGCGAGCCCGCGCGGCGGCCGGCGTTCCAGATCGTGAGGCGGGCGCGCACCGGGCCGAGCAGCAGTGTCCCGGGCAGTTCCCCGATCCGGGAGAGCAGCCGTTCGTTGAGGACCTCCTGGTCACGGTCGACGCCGAGCTCCGCCGCGAGCCACTTCAGCTCCTCGCCGATGGGATCGGTCACGGACCGGTCGACGACCTTGCCGTACGTACGGAACGCGGAGCGCATCCGGCGGGTGGCGACGCGCAGCTGGTGCACGGAGTCCGGCAGATCGCGGCGGACGGCGGGATCCTGGGCGACGATCGCGTCGGCCTGGGCGCGCAGATAGGCGAGCACATGCTCGGCGGCGGTGGCCGGCCCCTCGCCGCCGAGCATGTGCTCGC
>NZ_MAUD01000075.1 GCF_001700515.1 Streptomyces lushanensis | reverse complement strand
TGCGCGTCAGCGGCTCGTCCGCCGCCCGTGCCCCCGCGCCGGACGAGCCGCTGACGCGCAAGCTGTACCGCAGCGCGGACGGCCGTCTTCTCGGCGGAGTGGCGCGTGGTCTCGCCGGGCATCTCGGGCTGCCGGTCGTCTGGGTGCGGCTCGTCTTTCTCGCCCTCTTCCTCTCCCAGGGCCTCGGCGCGCTGCTCTACGCCGTCTTCTGGATCGTCGTACCGCTCGGCGTCGGCGGCACGGTCGTCGAGTCGCGGTCCCTCTTCGAGATCAGCCCCGACGGCAGGCGCCGGCTGCGCAAGCCGGACAAGGGCCAGGTCTTCGCGCTGATAGCGCTGGTGATAGGCGCCGCCATCTTCATCGGCAACGTCAGTTTCGGCCGCAGCCACGCCGACCGCTACATCTGGCCGCTGCTCCTGACAGGCGCCGGGGTCGTCCTGGTCTGGCGGCAGGCCGACAACGCGCGCCGTGCCCGCTGGACCGAGGTGGGCCGCCGCCGAAGGCTCTTCCAGCTCGCGCGCACCCTCGCGGGAGTCGCCCTGGTCGGTCTGGGCCTCGCCGTCTTCATGGTGGTGCGCGGCTCGGCCGCCCAGTTCGGGAACGTACTGACCGGGGCCATCGCCGTCGTCGCCGGAGTCGCGCTGCTCGCCGGGCCCTGGCTCGTCCGGATGACACAGGACCTCTCCGAGGAGCGCCTGATGCGTATCCGCGCGCAGGAGCGCGCCGAGGTCGCCGCGCATGTCCATGACTCCGTGCTGCACACCCTCACCCTGATCCAGCGCAACGCCGACGAGGCGGGCGAGGTCCGCCGGCTCGCCCGCGCGCAGGAGCGTGAGCTGCGTGCCTGGCTCTACAAGCCGGAGGGCCGGGGCAAGGACGAGCAGGACGAGCCCGCCACCCTCGCCGAGGCGGTGAAGCGGACGGCGGCCGAGGTGGAGGACCACCACGGTGTGCCGATCGAGGTCGTGGTCGTCGGCGACTGTCCGCTCGACGAGAAACTGGCGGCACAGATGCAGGCCGCACGCGAGGCAATGGTCAACGCCGCCAAGTACGGTGGCGAGGGGGGCGCGGTGCAGGTCTTCGCGGAGGTGGAGGGCCGGACGGTCTTCCTCTCCGTACGGGACCGCGGCCCCGGGTTCGACCTGGACGCGGTGCCGGCCGACCGTATGGGCGTGCGGGAGTCGATCATCGGCCGGATGCAGCGGAACGGCGGGACGGCGCGGCTGCGTTCGGTTCCGGGCGGCGGCACCGAGGTCGAGCTGGAGATGGAGCGGGCGGCGGACGGATGACCTGCGGCCCGCGCGAGGACCAGGACCATGATCGGGACGACGAGGGGCAGAGACCATGAGCGAGGGCGTGCAGGCCAAGGGCTTTCCGGCGGACAGCGGCGGCGGCCCGGCCGGGGACGACCGCCGTGTACGGGTCGTGCTCGTCGACGACCACCGGATGTTCCGTACCGGCGTGCAGGCGGAGATCGGCCGTACCGAACAGACCGGTGTCGAGGTCGTCGGTGAGGCGGCCGACGTGGACCAGGCGGTCACCGTGATCACGGCGACCCGCCCCGAGGTCGTGCTGCTCGATGTCCATCTGCCGGGCGGCGGCGGTGTGGAGGTGCTGCGCCGCTGCGCGCCGCTGATGGTGGCGGGCGAGAATCCGGTGCGCTTCCTGGCGCTGTCGGTCTCCGACGCCGCCGAGGACGTCATCGGGGTGATCAGAGGCGGTGCCCGCGGCTATGTCACCAAGACGATCACCGGCGTCGACCTGGTCGACTCGATCTTCCGTGTGCAGGAGGGCGACGCGGTCTTCTCGCCACGGCTGGCCGGCTTCGTCCTGGACGCGTTCGCGTCGACGGACGCGCCGCCGGTGGACGAGGACCTGGACCGGCTCACCCAGCGGGAGCGTGAGGTGCTGCGGCTGATCGCGCGGGGATACGCGTACAAGGAGATCGCCAAGCAGCTCTTCATCTCGGTGAAGACCGTGGAGTCGCATGTCTCGGCGGTCCTGAGGAAGCTCCAGCTCTCGAACAGGCATGAGCTGACGCGGTGGGCGACGGCACGCAGGCTGGTCTGACGGAGACGCGGTTGCGGGGCGGGCAGCGCGTGGTCCTGGGGCTCGGTCGCGGAGGCAGGGGTCCGAGGGCACGGTCCTTGAGGCGGGTCCCGAGGCACGGTCCTGGAGATGCCGGCGCAGGGGCCTACGAGCAGTGCCACTGGGTGACGTACGTCTTCTCCTGGTGCTCCAGCAGGCCGCGCACGCACTCGCCGGGCGCGGTGTCGAGTGTGCCGCCCAGCTCGGCCCGCCCGCCCCGGGTGCGCCGCGTCCCGAACCAGCCCGGGAACGCGACGATCCGGTCGTCCTTGCGCTGATAGCCGAGGCGTACGGCGGTGCCGGGCCGGTCCTCGTGCTGGACGTACCACGTGGTGAACCGGCCCGCACCACCGATCGGGCCCTCGACGCAGAGCCGGCCGCGGGAGAGGTCGCCGCAGCCCCTGGGCGTCACACCCACCGGGGCCAGGACGAAGAGCGCGCCGACGGTCAGGACGGACGCGCTGACGGCGGTGGCTCGTCTCACGGCTTCCCCTTCACGGCCGAGGGCATACTGCAGCTCATCGTGGCGTGAAGGAGGAGACACGGCACCCGGGGATGGTCCGTCCTGGTGACGCGGGCCGGATGGCGGCCTGTGCGGGCCGGGTGGCGCTCTACGCGGGCCGCGCGGCGCCCGCGAACGGCATCTGGTCGATCGGCGCCAGCCGGACCGCGGAGCCGGGCCGCGGGGCATGGATCATCTGTCCGCCGCCGACATAGATCCCGACATGGCTGACGCCGGAGAAGAAGAACACGAGATCGCCCGGGGCGAGCCGGTCGCGTGTGACGCGCTGTCCCGCGTTGATCTGTGTGTACGTGGTGCGGGGCAGGGAGACGCCCGCCGCGCGCCAGGCTGACTGGGTCAGCCCGGAGCAGTCGAAGGCACCGGGCCCGCTCGCGCCCCAGACGTACGGCTTGCCGAGCGCCCCGTACGCGAAGGCGACGGCCGCCGCAGCGCGTGAGCCGGACGCCCCGACCGCGCTCCCGGGCGCCGCGCCGGGACCGTACAGCCCGCCGCCCTGCCCGCCCTGGCCGTCGTCGCCGCCTTGACCGTCCTGGCCGGCCTGGCCGTTCTCGCCGTACCGGGCGCGCTGCGCCGGAGTCAGCCGGTCCAGGAGCCGCTGGGCGGAGTCGAGCTTCCCCTTGATGGCCGACGTGTGGCGGGCCAGCTCGGACCGGCGGGCCCCGAGCTCCGCGAGCCGGTCGTCGGCCCGGCTGCGGAGCTGGGCGATCGCGGCGAGTTCCTTGCGGATCCCGGCGACCATGGTGGCCTGACGGGCTCCGGCGCGCTCGGCCAGCCCGGCGCGTTCGAGGAAGTCGTCGGGTTCGGAGCTGAGGGCGAGCTGTACGGCGGGGCCGAGGCCGCCCGTGCGGTACTGCGCGGTGGCGATCGAGCCGAGCGCGTTGCGCGAGGCGTTGAGCCGGTCGGTTCTGCGGGCGGCCTCGTCGCGCAGCTCCGTCAGCGAGGCCCGTGCCTGATCCGCCTTCTCCTTCGCGCCGTTGTACCGCTCCGTGGCGGCCTCGGCCTGCTCGTACAGGCTGTCGACCTCCGCCTTGACCTGGGCGGCGGTGAGCCGGGGCTCCGTGTGCGCGGGAGCGCCCGAGGCGGCGGCGGTCGCGGCGCCGGCGAGGGCGAGGGTGGCGGCGGTACGGCCGGTCGGGCCGGTGAGCCGGCGCTGCTTGCGTTTTCGGTGCGCTGCCACGAGGGCGTCCACTTCCTTCGGTACGGGTATGTACGGTCCGGGTCGGGCGGCTGGAGTGGGCCGCCTGGGAAGGGACGCTATGGCGCAAGGTCACAGCTCGGTGTCGGCATGGCCGCTATTGGCTGGAGGTGAGGGTTCCGAAGCGCTTTGTGACCGGGATGATCCCGGCGGAACGGTGCCTTTCCGGTCCGACCCGGCCGATAGGGAAAGATGGCCGCACATCACCTGGGAGAGGTGATATGGCGCCCGTTGGGCTCCGGCCATGGACGCACTCGTCAATGTCTTCGTCGCCCTGCACATCATCGGCGTGGCGTCGTTGCTCGGCGGCTTTCTGACCCGGATGAAGGCGATGGGCACCGGCACCGCCCGCTTCGGTCCCGCGATGCTGCACGGAGCGCTGACGATGCTGATCACGGGCATCGTCCTGGTCGGCCTGAACCAGGCCGACGACAACCCCGTGAACAACATCAAGATCGGCGTCAAGCTGGCGGTCCTGGTCGTGATCCTCGCCGTCGTGTACGTGAAGCGCGACGAGGAGACGGTGCCGAAGGGCCTGTTCGGCGCGGTCGGCGGCCTGACACTGGCCAATGTCTTCATCGCCACGCTCTGGACCTGACGGCTCCCGGACCGGCCGGCGCCCCCACACCGGTGCGCGGGCGTCCGGGCAGGTGGGTCAGGCCGGGCGGACGCTTCCGTAGATCGGCAGGTAGTAGATCGACTCCTCGCGGACGTTCGCGCCCGGCTTGGGCGCGTGGATCATCATGCCGTCACCTATGTAGATGCCGACATGGCTGATGTCGTCGTAGAAGAAGACCAGATCACCGGGGAGCAGATCTCCCGTCGCCACGCGCGCCCCGGCCTCGACCTGTTCCCAGGTGGTGCGCGGCAGCTCCACGCCCGCCTCCCGCCAGGCGGCCTGTGTCAGGCCCGAGCAGTCGTACGAACTGGGCCCGGACGCGCCCCAGACGTACGGCTTGCCTATTTGCGCGCGTGCGAAGGCGAGGACCTTCGCGGCCTTGGTGGCGTAGCCGCTGTCGGAGGACCCCGAGCCGGTACCGGTACCCGTTCCCGCCCCGGAATCCGTTCCCGCGCCCGCTCCCGTGCCCGTCGCGGGCGGCTGGGCCTGCTGCTCGCGCGTGCGCTCGGCCTCGGCCTCCGCCTTCGCGCGGGCCTCCTCCTTGGCCTTCGCCTCCGCCTTCCGGCGGGCCTCCTCCTCCTTCTTGCGCTCCAGCGCCGCCAGCCGCTCCTGCTCCGCCGCGGTCAGCCGCGACAGCAGCGCACGGGCCGCGCCGAGCTTCTTCTGCACGTTCTCCTTGCTGGTCCGCAGCGACGCCTGGGAAGCGGTGAGCGACTCCAGGCTCTTCGCCGCCTCCGCCCGCTCCTTCGCCGCCGCGGCCTGCTGCGCCTGGTAGTCGGTCAGGACACCGCGCTGACGGTCCGCCAGCCGGTCCATCATCTGCGTCTGCTCGAAGTACGCCTGCGGGCTGTCGGAGAACAGCAGGGCGGCGGTCTGGGTGAGCCCGCCCTCGCGGTACTGCTCGGCCGCGAAGCTGCCCAGCGTACGGCGGGCCTCGTTCAGCTTGTCCGCGCGCTTGGCGACCTCGTCCAGCACCCGGCCCACCGCGCGCTTCTGCTTCTCCGTGGCTTCCTTGGCCTTGTTGTACTGCTGCGTCGCGCCGCCGGCCTGGCGGTACAGATCGTCGACCTTCTTCTGCACCTCTTCGACGGACGGCCTGGGCTCGGCCGGTGCGGCGTTCGCGCCCTGCGCCGAGAGCAGCGTGACCGAAGCGAGGGCGGCCGTCGTGAGCCCGACGGCGGGGGAGTTGGTGCGTACTCCGCTACGGGTGCGCGACTTGCGATGCGACGCCAAGGCCAGCATCTCCTTCCGTCGAACTTCCTTGGGGAATGTCCGATTTCGGCATGGGCTGCCCGCGCGGCGCGGGTCGCCTTCGGGGTACGGGGGTGCCTGACCGAGCACGCTAGCCAAACTGTGGTCCTCATGTGAAGGCGGATGGTCGAAATGCCCGATACATTTTCGTGACCATTTGCTCATGCGACGGAGGAAAGTGTTTCCGAAGTGTCGCGTGGGGGTCGAGTGGGTGATTTCGTCACACGGTGTGATCGGGTGGAGACTTCTCAACTTTACGAGGCGGGCGCGGGCTGTCAGTCCGGCGGCCTAGACTCGGAGAGCGATGAGCAGCCTCTTTGACGACAGTTTCCTGGCGGACCTCCAGCCCTCCGGTGACGAGCCACCACCGCCGCCCGAGGACCACGACGAGCACGCCCGGGAGGCGGTGCCGGACGACCTCTTCAACGGCGCGTTCGACGCACCGCCGGCGCGCGATCCGTACCACCGCGGCGGCTCCCCGCGCACGGTCGTGGATCTGGCCGCGCTGCTCGAAGGGCTGAACGAGGAGCAGCGCGCGGCCGTCGTGCACACGGGATCGCCGCTGCTCATCGTGGCCGGGGCCGGCTCCGGGAAGACCCGGGTCCTGACCCACCGGATCGCGTATCTGCTGGGCAACCGCGGTGTGCATCCCGGCCAGATACTGGCGATCACCTTCACCAACAAGGCCGCGGGCGAGATGAAGGAGCGCGTCGAGCAGCTCGTCGGGCCGCGCGCCGGTGCCATGTGGGTGATGACCTTCCACAGCGCCTGTGTGCGGATCCTGCGGCGCGAGTCCAAGAGGCTCGGGTTCACCTCGTCGTTCTCGATCTACGACGCCGCCGACTCCAAGCGGCTGATGGCCCTGGTCTGCCGTGATCTGGACCTCGACCCCAAGCGCTATCCGCCGAAGTCCTTCAGCGCCAAGATCTCGAATCTGAAGAATGAGCTGATCGACGAGGAGACCTTCGCCGACCAGGCCTCCGACGGCTTCGAGAAGACGCTCGCCGAGGCGTACCGGATGTATCAGGCACGGCTGCGCGAGGCCAACGCCCTGGACTTCGACGACATCATCATGACCGCCGTCCATCTGCTCCAGGCCTTCCCGGATGTGGCCGAGCACTACAGGCGGCGTTTCCGCCATGTGCTGGTCGATGAGTACCAGGACACGAACCACGCCCAGTACACACTCGTACGCGAGCTGGTGGGCCCTTCCGGCGAGGACCACGATCCGGCCGAGTTGTGTGTCGTCGGTGACGCCGACCAGTCGATCTATGCCTTCCGGGGCGCCACTATCCGTAACATCCTCCAGTTCGAGGAGGACTATCCGGACGCCACCACGATTTTGCTGGAGCAGAATTACCGCTCCACGCAGACGATCCTCAGCGCGGCCAACGCGGTCATCGAGCGCAACGAGAGCCGCCGTCCGAAGAATCTGTGGACCAAGGCCGGCGCCGGCGCCCGGATCGTCGGCTATGTCGCGGACACCGAGCACGACGAGGCGCAGTTCGTCGCCGACGAGATCGACCGGCTGACGGACGCGGGCGAGGCCAAGGCCGGTGATGTCGCGGTCTTCTACCGTACGAACGCGCAGTCGCGTGTCTTCGAGGAGATCTTCATCCGTGTCGGCCTGCCGTACAAGGTCGTCGGCGGAGTGCGCTTCTACGAGCGCAAGGAGGTCCGCGATGTGCTGGCCTATCTGCGGGTCCTGGCCAACCCGGAGGACAACGTTCCGCTGCGCCGTATCCTCAATGTGCCCAAGCGCGGCATCGGGGACCGCGCGGAGGCCATGATCGACGCCCTCGCGCTGCGGGAGAAGATCACCTTCCCGCAGGCGCTGCGCCGGGTGGACGAGGCGTACGGCATGGCGGCACGCTCCGCCAATGCCGTGAAGCGCTTCAACACGCTGATGGAGGAGCTGGGCACGGTCGTCGAATCGGGCGCCGGGCCGGCGACGGTGCTGGAGGCCGTGCTCGAACGGACCGGTTATCTGGCGGAGCTTCAGGCCTCGACCGATCCGCAGGACGAGACGCGCATCGAGAACCTTCAGGAACTGGCGGCGGTGGCGCTGGAGTTCGAGCAGGCGCGCGAGCAGGCCGCCGCCGAGGCGACGGGCGACGGCGGCACGGATGCCGACGCCGGTGCGGCGGACGCCGGTGACGCGGACGCCGATGGCAGCGCCGCTGCCGGTGACGGCGGCGCGGGAGTCGGTGGCGGTGGCGCGGCTGCTGGTGGCGCGGGCGCCGGTGCCGCGTCCGGCACGCTCGCCGAGTTTCTGGAGCAGGTGGCCCTCGTCGCCGACTCCGACCAGATCCCCGACGAGGACGAGGACGGCTCCGGTGTCATCACGCTGATGACCCTGCACACCGCGAAGGGCCTTGAGTTCCCCGTGGTGTTCCTGTCGGGCATGGAGGACGGCGTCTTCCCGCACATGCGCGCGCTCGGCCAGACCAAGGAGCTGGAGGAGGAGCGACGGCTGGCATACGTCGGGATCACGCGCGCCCGTGAGCGGCTCTATCTGACGCGGTCGTCGATGCGGAGCGCCTGGGGGCAGCCCGCGTACAACCCGCCGTCACGGTTCCTGGAGGAGATCCCGGGCCACCATCTGGAGTGGAAGCGGACCGGGGCGCAGATCCCGGCGGGCCCGACGTCCGGGATCGCGTCCTCGCTGTCGGCGGCGTCGGGTTCGGGGTCCTCGCGTGCCAGGTCCGGCGGCCCCGCGGGCTTCGCCACACGGCGTACGACCGACCGGCCGGTGATCTCGCTGGCGGTCGGCGACCGTGTCACGCACGACCAGTTCGGTCTGGGCACGGTGACGGAGGTGACGGGGACGGGCGCGGACGCGCAGGCCACCGTCGACTTCGGGGACACCAAGCCCAAGCGGCTGCTGCTGCGGTACGCGCCGGTGGAGAAGCTCTAGGTCCCGTCCGGGCCCAGGACGCCGGCGGGGAAGCCGGTGGTGAAGCTCTGAGGTCCGAGCCGCGAGCTCGGTCCGGAGCGGGACAGGCGGGTCCGGAGCGGGACCGGCGCGGAGCTGACAGCGGAAAGCCCCTCGGCCTTCCGGTCCCGATGTCGGGTCCGGCTCGGCCGAGGGGCTTTCTCCGTGCTTCGCGTCGCCCCGCGTCGGTCGCGTCCGCCGCCTATGTCGGGTCCAGGCCGTGGCTGCGGAGCCAGGACAGCGGGTCTATCGCCGAGCCGCCGCCGGGACGCACCTCGAAGTGCAGATGGGGACCGGTGGAGTTGCCCGAGTTCCCCGAATAGGCGATCACGTCACCGGCCTTGACCGTACCGGAGCGGATCCTCGTGCTGCTGAGATGGCAGTACCACGTCTCGGTGCCGTCGGCCGCGGTCACGATGGCCATATTGCCGTAGGCGCTGTTGTACTGCGTGCGTACGGTGCCGTCGGTCGCGGCCATCACCGGCGTCCCGTAGGAGACAGGGAAGTCGATCCCGGTGTGTACGGACATCCAGTTGACGCCGGCCTGGCCGTAGTACGCGCTGAGGCCGTGCGCGGCCACGGGAAGGGCGAACTTGGGGCGGAGGGCCTCCTTGCGGGCCGCTTCCGCCGCTCGCTGCTTCCGCTCCGCCTCCTGCCGCTCCTTGAGGTCGATGCGCTCCTGCGTACGGCTGGCGCGGTCACCGAAGTCGCGGGCGTCGGCGCTGAGGGCGGCGAGCTGGGTGTCCAGTTTGTTGTTGGCGGCGACGGGCTTCACCGAGCCGGGATCGGCGGCTGCCGTCGTCGTCCTGGTGTCCTCCTGGGCCTCCTCCGCGCCGAGGCCGCCGACGGAGGCGGCGGCGATACCGGCGACGCCCATCACACAGGCGGAGGGCACGGCGACGGTGAGGAGCGCGGAGCGCTTGGCGGGGGTACGGCGGCGGCCACGGCTGCCGTTTCCGCCTCCGCCCGCCCGGCGTACCGGGCGGGCGGAGGCGGAAACGGCAGCCGTGGCCGCCGCCGTACCCCCGCCAAGCGCGCCGCGCTCCTCACCGTCGCCGTGCCCTCCGCCTGCGTGATGGGCGTCG
>NZ_MAUD01000074.1 GCF_001700515.1 Streptomyces lushanensis | reverse complement strand
CCCCCCGCACCGCCGAAGACCCGCCGACCGCCCGGTCCCGCCCCCGTACTCCGGAAGGGCGTGAGCACCGGCCGACGAGAGGAAAACCTCCCGTGCCAGCCTCCCGCTCCCTCGCGCGCCGCCGCCTCGCCGCCGTCGCCACCGCACTGCCGCTGCTCACCGCCGTACTCACCTCCTGCGGCTACGGCTCGGAATCCACCACCGACAAGGCCGCGGACAAGGCCGCTCCCGCCGCGTCGGGCAAGGCTCTCTCGGCCGACACGGTCAAGATCGGCTACTTCCCGAACCTGACCCATGCCACGGCCCTGGTCGGCATCCAGGAAGGGCTCTTCCAGAAGGAGCTCGGCGGTACGAAGGTGGCGCCCTCCACCTTCAACGCGGGCCCCTCCGAGATCGAGGCGCTCAACGCCGGCAGCATCGACATCGGCTTCATCGGCCCGTCGCCCGCCATCAACGGCTACGCCCAGACCGGCGGCGAGAGCCTGCGCATCATCGGCGGTTCGGCCTCCGGCGGTGTCAAGCTCGTGGTCAATCCCGCGAAGATCAAGACCCTGGACGACATCAAGGGCAAGAAGATCGCCACGCCGCAGCTCGGCAACACCCAGGACGTGGCCTTCCTCAACTGGATATCCGAGAAGGGCTGGAAGGTCGACGCCCAGTCCGGCAAGGGCGATGTGTCCGTCGTCCGTACGGACAACAAGATCACGCCGGACGCCTACAAGGCGGGCTCCATCGACGGCGCCTGGGTACCGGAGCCGACCGCGTCCAAGCTGGTCGCCGAGGGCGCCAAGGAGCTGCTGAACGAGTCCGACCTGTGGCCGGACAAGAAGTTCGTGATCACGAACATCATCGTGTCGCAGAAGTTCCTCGGTGAGCACCCGGACGTGGTCGAGGCCGTGCTCCGCGCCTCGGTGAAGACCAACGAGTGGATCAACGCCAACGACGCCCAGGCGAAGGCGTCCGCCAACGAGGCGCTCAAGACGCTCTCCGGCAAGGCGCTGCCGCCGGAGGTGCTCGACCCGGCGTGGGAGTCGATCGAGATCATCAACGACCCGCTGGCCGCCACGCTCCAGTCCGAGGCCGACCACGCGGTCAAGGCCGGTCTGCTGGAGAAGCCCGACCTGGCCGGTATCTACGATCTGCGGCCGCTGAACAAGGTGCTCACGGCCGCCGGTGAGCCCGAGGTCTCCGACGCCGGTCTCGGCGTCAAGTAGCCGCGAGGTCCACGGCGTCCGTCCGGTCCGGCACCTCCGCCGGACCGGACGGGACAGACGGACCCGCCGCGCCCGGCGGATCCACCGCGTCCGCGTGATTCCTGACCCTTCCCACACCGTTCCCAGGAGGTGACGACCATGGCGACAGCCCTCGCCAAGGCCGCCGACAGCACCCCGGCGGTGGACCACGCCGCCCGTATCGCGCATGTCTCGAAGTCCTTCGTGACGCCCGCCGGGCAGCAGCTCGTCCTGGACGACATCACCCTCGATGTCGCTCCCGGCGAGTTCGTCACCCTCCTGGGAGCGTCGGGGTGCGGCAAGTCCACCCTGCTCAATCTGGTCGCGGGACTGGACGCTCCGTCCGCCGGGTCCATCGAGACGCCCGGCGGACGGCCCGCCCTGATGTTCCAGGAGCACGCGCTGTTCCCGTGGCTGACCGCGGGCAAGAACATCGAACTGGCGCTGCGGCTGCGCGGCGTGGCCAAGCAGGAGCGGCGCGGCGAGGCGGAGCGGCTGCTCTCCCTCGTCCGTCTCGACGGCTCGTACGGCAAGCGGGTGCACGAGCTGTCCGGCGGGATGCGGCAGCGGGTCGCGTTGGCCCGCGCGCTCGCACAGGACAGCCAACTGCTCCTGATGGACGAGCCGTTCGCGGCGCTGGACGCCATCACCCGGGACGTGCTGCACGACGAGCTGACCAGGATCTGGCGTGAGACCGATCTGTCGGTGCTGTTCGTGACGCACAACGTACGGGAGGCGGTGCGGCTCGCCGAGCGGGTCGTCCTGCTGTCGTCGCGGCCCGGCCGGGTGGCCCATGAGTGGCGTGTGGACATCCCGCAGCCGCGCCGTATCGAGGACCCCGCCGTCGCGGAGCTGTCCGTCGAGATCACCGAAGAACTGCGTGGGGAGATCCGCCGCCATGGGCAGCACTGACACGACAGCACCGAAGGACACGGCACCGCGGGACCCGGCGGCGGGCGACGCGGCGTCGAGGAGCCGGACGGCGGCCGGAAGCCCGGCGGATCCGGGACTCCAGCACGATCTGGCGGGTCTGGAGGCCGGGCTCGACGCGCTGGACACCGTGCAGACCGGACGGACACCGCTGCGCCGGACGCTCGTCCAGAAGGTCCTGCCGCCCGTCATCGCCGTCGCGCTGGTGCTGGTGGTGTGGCAGATCCTCGTCTGGGCGAAGATCACCGACGACTACAAGCTGCCGTCGCCGACGGCGGTGTGGGACGAGGTGGCGGACGCCTGGGCCCAGGGCACCCTGCTCGGCTACATCTGGACCAGCGTCTCGCGCGGCCTGCTGGGCTTCCTGCTGGCCCTGGCGATCGGCACCCCGCTCGGGCTGCTGGTGGCCCGGGTACGGTTCGTCCGCGCGGCCATCGGCCCGATCCTGTCCGGACTCCAGTCGCTGCCCTCGGTGGCCTGGGTGCCGCCCGCGGTGATCTGGCTCGGGCTGAACGACTCGATGATGTACGCGGTGATCCTGCTCGGCGCGGTTCCCTCGATCGCCAACGGTCTGGTCTCCGGTGTCGACCAGGTGCCGCCGCTGTTCCTGCGGGCCGGGCGCACGCTCGGCGCGACCGGGCTGCGCGGCACCTGGCACATCGTGATGCCCGCGGCGCTGCCGGGCTATCTGGCCGGGCTGAAGCAGGGCTGGGCGTTCTCCTGGCGCTCGCTGATGGCCGCGGAGATCATCGCGTCCTCGCCCGATCTCGGTGTGGGGCTCGGCCAGTTGCTGGAGAACGGCCGTACGGTCGGCAGCATGCCCATGGTGTTCCTCGCCATCTTCCTCATCCTGATCGTCGGTATCGCCATCGACCTGCTGATCTTCAGTCCGCTGGAGCGGCGGGTGCTGCGCGGTCGCGGTCTTCTCGTGAAAAGCTGATTTCCATGCGCCACCACTCCGTCCAGCCGTCCGCGCCCCGGTCCGGTCGCCGGCCCGTGCCGCGGCCCGTGCTGCTCGTCGTGGCCCACGGCAGCCGCGATCCGCGGCACGCCGCGACCGTGCACGCCCTGACCGCGCGGCTGCGCTCGCTGCGCCCCGGGCTGCGGGTGGAGACCGGCTTCCTGGACTTCAACGCGCCCGCCGTGCCACGGCTGCTGGACCGGCTGGCGCGGGAGGACGTCCGGGACGTGGTGGTCCTGCCGCTGCTCCTGACACGCGCCTTCCACGCCAAGGCCGACATCCCGGCGGTGCTGCACGAGGCGGCGGCGCGCCATCCTCTGCTGCGCGTCCGCCGGGCCGAGGTGCTCGGTCCGTCACCGCTGCTGACCGACGCGCTGGAGCGGCGGCTGCACGAGGCCGGGCTCAGGCCCGCCGACCGGGCCTCGACCGGGATCGTACTGGCCTCGGCGGGCTCCTCCGACCCGGAGGCGATCGCGGTGATCGACGGCATCGCGCGGGAGTGGCGGCGTACCGGCTGGTGCGCCGTGCGGCCCGCGTTCGCCTCCGCCTCGCTGCCGCGCACCGAGGACGCGGTGCGCGCGCTGCGGGCCGAGGGGGTACGGAAAATCGCCGTGGCGCCTTATGTCATCGCTCCCGGGTTCCTTCCCGACCGGATCGCCGCCGGTGCCCGCGAGGGCGGCGCCGACGTACTGGCCGGAGTGCTGGGCGCGGCCCCGGAGCTGGCACGGCTGCTGCTGCGCCGCTACGACGATCGGGCCGCGGCCCCGAACGCCCTCGTACCGCTGGCCCGGCCCGCGTAGAACGCCGCGCGACGCCACGGCACACCGCGCTGTGCCGCGCTGTGCCGCGCCGGACGGCGCGGATCAGCCGAACGGTGTGCCCTGATGGAAATAGAGCCGCCATCCGCTCTCGGTCAGCCGCCACACCGAACTCCGGTGGGCCCGCAGGCCGTTGAACTCCGTGTCGAAGGTCAGCAGCACCACCCCCGGAGCGAGCTGGACACCTCGCATCTTGGAGGTGGTGATCGGCCGGGGCCCCGGCGCGCCCTTCGCGGTGAGCGCGGCGACGATCGAGCCGCGGTCCCGCTCCCGGCCCGAGGCACCGAACTCCCTGAAGTCCGGATGGAGCAGTTCCGCGAGCCGGTCCGCGCAGGCGCGGACCGCCGGGTCCAGCAGCCGCAGTTCGGCCTTGATGACGGACGAGATCGCGGAGGCACGCTCAGGCACGGGTCAGCTCCACCAGCTTGACGACGGTGTTCCAGTTGCGGCTGGTGGCCGTGACGCCCTTCAACAGGCCCGGCCTGGCGAGCGCTTCGGAGAGCTTGGAGCGGCCGAGACCGTTCGGCGTGTAGAGGTACAGCACGCGGTCCCCCAGCCGGAAGTCCTCCGGGAGGTACGCGGCCCGGTCGACGGCGGCGAACCGCTCGGCGTCCACCGGCGCGGAGAAGTAGGTGGCGTGGAGCTGCCTGCCCTCAAGGGTGGCGGCGGGAAAGGGGCACTCCTCGGCGACGGCCCGCAGATAGGCGGCGCCGCGCACCAGAACGTCGACGGTGAATCCGAAGCGCCGCTCGATGGCCCGCTCCAGCCCGCCGGTCAGGGCGTCCTCGTCGTCGGAGTCGCTGGTGAAGACCGCGTTGCCGCTCTGGAGATACGTACGGACGTCGCGATGGCCCAGTTCGGAGAGCAGCTCGCGCAGATCGGCCATCGGAACGCGTCGGTGGCCGCTGACATTGATCCCGCGCAGAAGCGCCCCGTATGTCGTGGTCATCCGCCCACGATAGGCCGCGGTCCGTGCCCGGGGCAGCGGACGCGAGCGGGACGGCCGCCGCGCCCCGTGGGGGAGAGCGCGACGGCCGCCGGTTCCGCGGGCCGTACGGCTGCCCGGCCGCGGCAGCCGGTGACGGCTATTCGACGATCTTCAGCAGCTTGTTCACGGTGTCCGGCGACGCGTTGACGATCGCGCCGGGCGTGGCACCGTCGGTCAGGGCCGTGGCGACCTGCTCGGGCGTCGCGTCCGGGTGGGCGCCGAGATGGAGGGCTGCCGCGCCGACCACATGGGGGGTGGCCATCGAGGTGCCGGAGCTGGTGCTGACGGCGGTGTCGCTGTTGTTCCAGTCCGAGATGATGCCGGAGCCCGGGGCGTAGATGTCCACGAGCGGGCCGAAGTTGGAGAAGGACGACTGCGCGTCGTCCACGGTGGACGAGGCGACCGTGATCGCCTCCTCGACGCGCGCCGGGGAGATCTGGCTCGCGTCGAAGGCGTTGTTGCCGGCGGCGACGCCGAAGGTGACACCGGTGGCGATGGCGTTGCGTACGGCTTCGTCGAGGGCCGGGTCGGCGCCGCCGCCGAGGCTCATATTGGCGACGGAGGGGCCCCGGTGGTTCGCGGCGACCCAGTCGATCCCGGCGATGACCTGCTCGGTGGTGCCGAAGCCGCTGTTGTCCAGCACCCGCACGGAGACGATCTTCGCCTTCTTGGCGACTCCGTGCGCGGCGCCGGCGATGGTTCCGGCGACATGCGTGCCGTGCCCGTAGCCGTCGTCGGCCGAGTTGTCACCGTCGATGGCGTCGTAGCCGTGGCTCGCACGGCCCTCGAAGTCCTGATGGGTGATCCGGACGCCGGTGTCGATGACATACGCGGTCACGCCCTCGCCGGCGCCGTCCGGGTAGGTGTACGCGCTGTCCCCGGCGGTCGCGGTCTGGTCGACGCGGTCGAGACCCCAGGAGGGCGGGTCGCTCTGGGTGGCGTTGACGGTGAAGGTCTTGTTCCGGACGACCATGGCGACGGCCGGGTCGGCGGCCAGACGCGCGGCCTCCGCCCCGGTGAGTCCGTCGGCCGAGAAGCCGTTGAGGGCCGTGGTGTAGTTCCGCGCGAGCCGGCCGCCGTACTCCTCGGCCAGTTCCCGCTTCCCGGTCCTGTCGTGGGTCTGCCGGGCGCCCGGCCGGCCGGCGCCCGGCCCGTCCGTCCGGTGCAGCATCACGATGTAGCCGCCGGCCGCCGCGTCCTGGGCGCCGGCGCCGTACACCACACCCTGTGCCGGAGCCGCGCCCGCCGTGGGGGAGGTGAGCGCGGTGATTCCGGCCGCCGCCACGACGGCCGTGAGGGCGGCGATGAGTTTGGTCCTGGTCGCACGTTGTCGAATTGCCATGAAGAGGGAACTCCTCGTCATCTTCCGTGGGGGGAGGCCCGGCGGACAGGAGTCTCCGCCGAACTGGCTCGAACCCTGGCCGATTGACGCGTTCAGATCAAGACCCTGGGGCGGCGGTGACCTGGTAAACCTCAATCCGCGTAAGGAATCGGCCAGTCCGGAAAGCGCCGGGCCCGCCCGCCGGCCCCCGCCCGTGACACGAGGCTTCGCTCCCTCTTGTCGGAGATATGACCGGCGCCGGGAGGAACGGACCTCCCTCCCCGCATCGGGGAAACGACGACGAAATGGCCCGACCCCGCCTTCCGGGAAGGACGGCACCGCGGGCCGCCGCGCTCCCGGCCGGTCCGGCCGCGTCGACGCCTCAGGACACCGCGGCGGGGAGCGCCGATTCGATCAGATCGGCCGCCCTCGGGGTGCCGCCCTCCGCCGCCATCGCGCGCCGGATCCCGGCGAGCCTCCCGGCCACCTCCGGATCGGAGACCAGCGCCAGCACCGCCTCCCGCAGCGCCTCCGGTGTCGCCTCTTCCGTGTCGAGGCGCCGGGCCACACCCAGCGAGACGAGCATGTCGGCGTTGCCGAACTGGTCGACCGCCTGCGGTACGGCGACCATCGGTGTGCCCGTCGCCAGGCCCTCCTGGCTGCCGCCCGCGCCCGCGTGGGTGATGAAGGCGTCGGCCTGGCGGAGAACGGCGAGCTGCGGCACCCAGTGACGCACCTCGACATTGGACGGCACCTCGCCCAGTTCGGACGCGTCCACATGGGACCCGACCTGGAGCACCGCGTACCAGCCGGGCAGACCGCCGAAGGCCTCGACACACGCCCGGTAGAACGCGGGCCGCTTGGTGAAGGCCGAGCCGAGCGAGACCAGCAGGACCTTCTCCGCCCCGGCCGGCCGCCGCCACTCGCCCTGCTCCGCGCGATCGCCCTGGCAGGCGCCGACAAAGGTGTAAACGGATTCGTCCACGCGGTCGGCGTGCGGTTGCAGCGCCTTGGGGATGAGCACCAGGGAGCGGCCGGGCCTGGCGACCAGCCGGTCCGGGTCGGTGTGGTCCATGCCCTGCTCCTTGAGCCAGTCCGCGAAGCGCGCGCGGTAGGCACGGCCGCGCGCGGAAGCCCGCAGCTGCGCGAGCATCGGCTCGCCGACCTCCTCCTCGTATCCCTCCCAGGCGACCAGATTCGGCGAGAGCTGGATGTACGGAACACCCCATTGGTGCGCCAGGACCGGCGCCGGATAGGACGTGATGTCACTGAGGACCAGATCGGGCCGGTCGTTCGCGAACGCGGCGGCGAGCCGCGGAAGCGCCTGGATCGCGTCGTCGAGGAACGGTTCGACATTGTCGATCAGTTCCGTGCCCCAGGCCGCCGGATCGTCGTCGGGCCCCGGCAGGACGGAGGTGTAGATCACCGGCCGGGCGCCGGTCGCCGCGACCTTCTCGGCGAAGGGGGCGGGGATCGCGTAACTGACCCGGTGCCCGCGGGCGACCAGCTCCCTGATGATGTCGAGGCTCGGATTCACATGCCCATGGGCGGCGATGGAGAACATGGCGATGTGGGCGGGGCGCGATACGGTCATGACCCCACCGTAGACAAGACGAGACGTCTCGTGCAATCCGATATCCGCCCCGGCCGACCACCGGCCACCGGCCACCGGCCGACTGTCGGCGACCGGCCGTCAGCGACCGGCCCGCCGGTCAGCGCTGATAGCGGGCCAGCACTCTGTTCCCGTCCTCGACCAGCCGCTTCTCCAGCTCGGCACGGCCGATCGCCCCGCTGTAGTACTCCTGGAGCGCCGGTGTCGCCACCTTGTCCTTCCACTCGGGATAGCCGCGCACCGACTGGGCGGGAGCCGGACGCAGCTCCCGCGCGAGCGCGGCGCCCGTCGCCCAGCCGTCCTCGGCGACCCGCAGGGACGGGTCCTGGAGCGCCCGCGTACCGGTCGGCAGCATCCAGTCGCCCTTGGCGAGCCGCACCATGTTCTCCGGCCGCAGCAGGAAGTCGATGAACCGCACCGCCTCCTTCTTGTACGGGCTGTCCTCGGCGACGGAGAGCGTCTGCGGACTGACTCCCTGGGCGAGGCCCCCGCTCTCACCGGCGGGCGCGGGCAGTACCGTCCACTCGAATCCCTCCGGCGCCTGCTGGATGATCTGCTGGCGGTACGAGAAGCCCAGCGGGACCATCGCGTACTTGCCGCCGAACAGACCGGGCAGGGTGTCCGATCCGCCCATGCCCAGCGTGGCGCCGGACGCGCTCCGGTCCTCGTTGACCTGGTCGTGGACGGTGTCCGGGACCACTCCGTCCGCGTCGGTGAACCGGATCGTCACCCTGCCGTCCGCGCCCCGGTGGAAGAGCCGCCCGCCGGCGGAGAGCCCGAGATTGAGTGTGGCGGAGACGGGATCCTTCAACGGCCAGGCGACCGCGTACTTCCCCGGGCCCATCCACCTGGTCAGCTCCCGGGCGATCCGCCGGAACTCCGGCCAGCTCCAGGGCTCCTCGGCGGTCGGAACGCGGACACCGGAGGCTTCGAGGATCTTCCTGTTCGCGATCAGGACACGCGGCTCCTGGAGGAACGGCACCCCGTACACACCCTCGCCGAAGGTGGCCGTCCGCCAGGCACGGTCCGGGATGTCCCGTTCGAGCCGGCCGGGCAGCAGAGGGCCGAGATCGGCGAGACGGCCGCCGTACGCGAAGTCGGCCAGATCGTCGGAGGCGTCATGGATGATGTCCGGCGCCTCACCGCCCTCGAAGGAGGTGAGCAGCTGGTCATGGACGCTGTCCCAGCTTCCCTGGACGTACTCGACCCGGATCTCCGGATGTGCCGCGTTCCACTCCTCCACCAGTTCCTTGTTGACCTGGACCGACTCGTCCTGCCAGGCCAGGGACTGGAAGCGCAGGGTGATCCGGCCGCCGCGCGTCCCGCCGCCGTCAGCCGAGCAACCGCCGAGCAGCAGGGCGACGACGGCCGCCACGACCGACGCCTTCCGTATGCGCGGCCGTCCGCGCGAAGGACGCATCAGCTCTTCACCGCCCCGGCGAGCATCCCGCCCGTGATCCGCCGCTGGATGACCGCGAAGATCACGAGCGAGGGCAGTGTCGCGAGAAACGCCGCGGCGGCCAGCGGCCCCAGATCGGCCACGCCCTCCGCTCCCAGAAAGTGGGTGAGGACCACCGGCAGCGTCTGTTTCTCCGGGGACTTGAGCAGGACGAGCGCGAAGAAGAACTCGTTCCACGCGGTGACGAAGGCGAAGAGCGCCGTGGCCACGATGCCGGGAGCCAGCAGCGGTCCGGTGACCGAGACGAGCGTACGGAGCCTGCCCGCGCCGTCCACGGCCGCCGCCTCCTCCAACTCGACGGGCAGGGCCCGGACATAGCCGCTGAGCATCCAGAGCGCGAACGGCAGGGCCCATACGGCGTACACCATGATCAGCCCGGTCAGCGAGTTGACCAGACGCAGATTCCTGAGCACCAGGAAGAGCGGAATGATCACCAGGACGAACGGGAACGCCTGGCTGATCACCACCCAGCCCGTCGCCGCCGCCGCGAGTCTTCCGCGTCGGCGGGCCATCACATAGGCCATGGGGGTCGCGAGGACCACGGCGACCAGGGCCGCGGCCACGGCGGCGGTCAGACTGTTGCCCGCCGCCCGCAGCAGCGGCTGTTCCTCGAAGGCCTGGCGGAAGTTGCCCAGCGTCGGGTCGCGCGGGATCCAGGTGGGGTGGAGACTGCCCAGCTCCCTGGCGGGTTTGAAGGCGATGGAGAGCAGCCACAGGAACGGCAGCGCGAGAAAGGCGAGATAGCACACGAGCGCGAGATACTGTCCGGCGCGCGCGGATCCGCCGGTACGCGGACTCATCACTCGTCCCCTCCCTGTCGGAGCCGCCCTACGAGCTGGAGCGCGAGGATCACCGCGATCACGGCCACCATCACGCACCCCATGGCGGCGGCATAGCCGAACTGGCCGTAGCGGAAGGCCTCCTCGTACGCGAAGAGCATGGGCAGCCGGGTGCGTCCGCCCGGTCCGCCGTTGGTCAGCACGTAGACCAGCGCGAAGGAGTTGAAGTTCCAGATGAGATTGAGCGCCGTGATGGCCAGCGCGACCGGCCGGAGCGCGGGCCAGGTGACGGTACGGAACCGGCGCCAGGCCCCGGCGCCGTCCAGCGCCGCGGCCTCGTGCAGTTCGCGCGGGGTGTTCTGGAGACCGGCCAGCAGCGCGACCGTCGTCTGCGGCATACCGGCCCAGACACCGACGACGATCACCGCGGGCAGAGCGGTGGCGAGCCCGGTCAGCCAGTCCCGCCCCTCGCCGAGGCCGAGATCCCGCAAGGTCTCGTTGAGGATTCCGGCGTCGGCGTTGTAGACGAGCCGCCACATGATGCCGACGACCACCTCGGGCATCGCCCAGGGAATGATCGCCAGGGCGCGGGCCGGCCAGCGGAAGCGGAGATTCTGGTTGAGCAGCAGGGCGAGACCGAGCGCGAGCACGAACTGCGGCAGGGTCACACCGAGCGCCCACAGCAGACCGATCCCGAAGGAGTCCCAGAAGAGGGTGTCGTGCAGCAGATCCCGGAAGTTGAGCGCGCCGATCCACTCGGTGGGCTCGGTACGGCCGGACTGCGCGTCGGTGAAGGCGAGCGCGACGCCGTAGAGCAGCGGTCCGACGCTCAGCACCAGGATCGGGAGCAGCGCGGGCAGCACCAGGAACCAGGCGCCGTGATCCAGTGGCCTGCCCGGCCGCCCCGGCCGTGCCGGGCGCCCGCCAACGGACCGTTTCCTGCCCGACCGTTCCTTGCGTGACCGCTCCACCGCGGTCGCCGATGTCACGGATTCGACTCCTTCGGGCGGCTTGTGGGGGTACAGCCCTGGCGGTCCCTGTCATCGTGCTGAGCGGGTCTCCGCCCGTCAAGGCGGTCCGCACGGATGCGAGACTTGCCAGGACCGATCGGCCGGAAGTACGGATGAGTGGGCGAACGATGCACGAGGCACGCGCGCGGGAGATCCTGGCCGCGACGGGGCTGCCGGACACCGCTGAGCTGCTCTCCCTCGGGGAGAACGCGGTGTTCGGGGCCGGTGGGCTGATCGTCAAGGTCGGACGCGATGCCGAGGACCACCCCGAACTGCTGGAGCGCGCACGGCGTGAAGTCGCCATCGCGTCCTGGCTCGCGGAGTGCGGCATTCCGGCCGTGCGCGCCGCGGAACCGCGCCCCCGGTCGGTGGACGGCCATCCGGTGACCGTCTGGCACCGGCTGCCCGCCGCCGTGAGGCCCCCGGGCCCCGGCGATCTGGCGTCCCTGCTCCGGCTCGTCCACGCACTGCCCGCTCCCCCCTTCGCGCTGCCCCGCCGGGATCTGCTCGGCGGAGTCGAACGCTGGCTGCGGATCGCGGGCGACGCGATCGACCCGGCCGACGCCGGCTATCTCCGTGAGCGCCGGGACGGCTTCGCCGAGGCCGGGACCACGCTCACGCCGGAACTGCCACCGGGCCCGGTCCACGGCGACGCGCTGCCGCGCAATGTCCATGTGGGCCCGCAAGGACCGGTCCTGGTCGATCTGGAGACCTTCTCCTCGGACCTCCGGGAACACGATCTGGTGGTGATGGCCCTCTCCCGCGACCGCTACGGCCTGTCCGCCGAGGCGTACGACACCTTCACCGCCGTCTACGGCTGGGACGTCCGCGACTGGCCCGGCTGTCCGGTCCTGCGCGGCGCCCGCGAGACGGCGAGCTGCGCCTGGGTGGCCCAGCACGCCCCGACCAACCCCAAGGCCCTCGCGGAGTTCCGCCGCAGAGTCGCCTCCCTGCGCGACAACGACCCCGAGGTCCGCTGGCACCCGTTCTGACGGACCGCCGGGACACCCGCCGCCGGTGCTCCGCCCCGGTCCTGTCCGACCGGTCCGCCGGACCCGCGAAGGCCGGCCCGGCAGGGCCCGGGGGCCGAGGGCCTCTCGTTCGGATCTTGCCGGGCCCGCGTGCCACGGCACCGCGCCTCGCGGCGTTGTCGTCGGTCCGGCCGGATCCGAACGAAAGACCCTGGGTCACCGGCTCCGCGGAATGACCGGCCAGGCCTGCTCGACCACCGCCGCCGGATTCGCGGTGCGCCGCAGATAGGCCTGCAAGGAGGCCGACTGCTCGGCCGCCGCGCCGACTTGAAGGTCGTGCAGCTCGGCCGGTGGCAGCAGCCCGACAGGCTGGTGCCGCTCGCCCATGCGCCGCACCACCCGGGCCGCGGCCAGCGCGTCCGCCCTCGCGTCGTGGGCGTCCTCGAGCGGCACCCCGTAGTGCGCGCAGAGCGCCTGAAGGGCCCGCTTGCCCTTCCGGTACTTGTCGACGTGCTTGTCTATCACCAGCGGGTCGATGACCGGTGACGGTGCCTCGCCCAGCCGCTCGCTGACCGACTCCGCCCCGTACCGCCCGCACTCACGGTCCAGCAACGACAGGTCGTACCGCGCGTTCATCACCACCAGGGGCGTGCCCGAACGCAGCACCTCGGCGACGGCCTCGGCGATCTCCTCGATCGCCGCGGCGGCCGGCAGTCCGTGCCGACGCGCGTGGTCCGTCGAGATGCCGTGGATCGCCGACGCCTGCTCGGGCACGGCCACGCCCGGATCGATGAGCCAGGCCCGTTCCCGCGAGACCGCCCCGTCCGCCTCCAGCCGTACGAGCGCCGCCGTGACGATCCGGTCGCTCTCCACGTCCGTGCCGGTGGTCTCCAGATCGAAGGCCACCAGCGGCCCGCCGAGCCAGCTCATCGCCCAGCTCTCGGCCGGCCGTTCCCCGTGCCAAGTCATCATGGCCCTCCCTCATGGTGCGGTGGCGCTGCCCCCGTTGGTGCTCCCCCGCCGGACATTCACCCTGCCACGCGCCACTGACAACGCCCGGACCACCGGTCGGGCCCGGCCGGCCGGACCCGCCGGTCGCACGCGGGCTCAGGAGACCGGACGGGAGTCCGTCCAGACCGACTCGAACTCCTCGCGGTAGGTCTGGAAGAGACCGTGCTCCGTCTCCTGTCCCGAACGGACGACCTCACGTCCGCCGCCCCGCAGCACCAGGACCGGCGCCTCCATCCCGCGTGCCCGCCGCAGATACGACTGCACCACGGCGAGCCCGTCGGCGCCGTCGCCGTCGACCAGATACGCGGTGAAGCGCGGTGTCTCGTCGAAGACGTGGATCTCGAAGGCGCCCGGATCGCGCAGCCGGGAGCGCACCCGGCGCATGTGAAGGATGTTCATCTCCACCGAACGGCTCAGTTCGCCCTTCTTGAGCCCGAGCTCGCGCTCCCGCCGTTTGACAGCGCTGCTCGCCGGGTTGAGGAACACCAGCCGTATCCGGCAGCCCGACTCGGCGAGCCGGATCAGCCGGCGCCCGGAGAAGTTCTGGACGAGCAGGTTCAGTCCGATCCCGATGGCGTCGACACGCCGGGCGCCTCCGAAGAGATCCTCCGCCGGGATCTGCCGTTGCAGCCGGACCCGGTCGGGATGGACGGAGACCACGTCCGCGTACCGGTCGCCGACCAGATCCTCCATGGCGTCGACCCGCAGCCGGGCCGCCGACGGCACTCCGCTGCCGCCGCCGAGGATCTCCAGCAGCCGGGCCGAGGCCCGCTCCGCCTGGGCGAGGACCGTCTCGGAGAGCGCGCGATTGCGGGACACGACATTCCGCGCGACCTCCAGCTCGTCGAGCGCCAGCTCCACATCCCTGCGGTCGTCGAAATACGGTTCGAATCCCGGCCAGTGCTGCACCATCAGCTCACGGAGCTGCGGCAGCGTGAGAAAGCTCAGGACATTGTCGTCGGCCGGATCGAGCAGATAGCCCTTGCGCCGCGAGACCTCCCGTACGGCGACGGCGCGCTGCACCCACTCCTGTCCCGCGGGCCCTGCCGCGGCGACCACCCACTCCTCGCCGTGGACCGGCTCGTAGATGGGCCGCAGCACCGCCGCGACCACCGCGCGCAGCCGCTGCTCCACCAGATTCAGCCAGATATACGCACGTCCCGCCCGCTGGGCGCGCGTACGGACCTCGCTCCAGGCGTCAGGCCCCCATTCCAGCTCCGCCCCGATCTCCATCGGCCGCGCGAGGGAGACCGCTCCGGGCGGGATGTCGCCGGAGTCCCCCGCGTGACCTGCGTCACCGGGGGGCAGCTCCAGCCCTCCCGAGCTCACCCGCGCACCGCCTTTTCTCCCCCTTCAACGATCAAGGAAGGGTACTCCGCCGACCGGAGGCGGTGCAGCCCGATGCACAGGCTCCTTTCTCAACTCCCTTATTCGTGAGGCTCGTTCCCGGCGCCGACTTCGGCACAAGTGAGCTGATTCATAGTGGTTGGAGCCGTTGCGTGCCCAGGTCCGACGGGACGTCATGGCCCTCGCGGGGCCGCTGGGACGACGGCCGGTCCCGGGCGACGGCCGGAAACGTGAAGTTGACCCCGGCCTGACCCAGCGGCAAGAACCCACCGAGTTCCTAGGTCGAGGGGCTTCTTTCGGGGAAGATCTGGCGCAAGGCCCCGCAGCACCCGGATCAGAAGTGGAAGAGTCCTATCTATGCAGGTCTGGCCGGGACAGACGTATCCCCTCGGCGCCACGTACGACGGCGCCGGCACCAACTTCGCGGTCTACTCAGAGGCCGCCCACAGAATCGAGTTGTGCCTGCTGCACGACAACGGTTCAGAAACGGCGGTGGAGCTGCGCGAGACGGACGCCTTCGTACGGCATGCCTATCTGCCCGGCATCATGCCGGGTCAGCGCTATGGCTTCCGGGTCCATGGGCCGTACGAGCCCGAGCGCGGGCACCGCTGCAACTCCGCCAAGCTCCTGCTCGATCCGTACGCCCGTGCGATCAGCGGGAGTGTCGAGTGGGGCGAGTCGGTGTACGGCTACCACTTCGGCAAGCCGGACTCGCGCAATGACATGGACTCGGCACCGCACACGATGACCTCCGTCGTCGTCAATCCGTACTTCGACTGGGGCGACGACCGGCTGCCGCGTACGGACTACCACCGCACGGTGCTCTACGAGGCCCATGTGAAGGGTCTGACCATGCTCCATCCGGAGCTGCCCGACGAGCTGCGCGGCACCTACGCGGGACTCGCCCATCCGGCGGTGATCGAGCACCTCACGGAGCTCGGCGTCACCGCGCTGGAGCTGATGCCCGTACACCAGTTCGTCAACGACCACCGGCTGGTGGACTCGGGCCTCGGCAACTACTGGGGTTACAACACGATCGGCTTCTTCGCCCCGCACAACGCCTATGCCTCGTGGGGCGACCGCGGCGAGCAGGTCCTGGAGTTCAAACAGGCCGTACGGGCACTGCACCGGGCCGGGATCGAGGTCATCCTCGATGTCGTCTACAACCACACGGCGGAGGGCAACCACCTCGGTCCGACGCTCTCCTTCCGGGGGCTCGACAACGCCCAGTACTACCGGCTCGCCGAGAATCCCCGGTACTACACGGACACCACGGGCACCGGGAACTCGCTGCTGATGCGCAGTCCGCATGTCCTCCAGCTGATCATGGACTCGCTGCGGTACTGGGTGACCGAGATGCATGTGGACGGCTTCCGCTTCGATCTCGCGGCGACGCTGGCCCGTCAGTTCCACGAGGTCGACCGGCTGTCGTCGTTCTTCGATCTGGTGCAGCAGGACCCGGTGGTCAGCCAGGTGAAGCTGATCGCCGAGCCCTGGGACGTGGGCGAGGGCGGTTATCAGGTCGGCAACTTCCCGCCGCTGTGGACGGAGTGGAACGGCAAGTACCGCGACACCGTGCGGGACCTGTGGCGGGGCGAGCCGAGGACGCTCGCGGAGTTCGCCTCCCGGCTGACCGGCTCGTCCGATCTCTACCAGGACGACGGCCGCCGGCCGCTGGCCTCCATCAACTTCACCACCTGCCACGACGGCTTCACGCTGCGCGATCTCGTCTCGTACAACGAGAAGCACAACGAGGCCAACGGCGAGTCCAACCGGGACGGCGAGAGTCACAACCGGTCCTGGAACTGCGGAGTGGAGGGCGAGACCGACGATCCCGCGATCATCGAGCTGCGCGACCGTCAGATGCGCAACTTCATCGCCACGCTGATGCTCTCCCAGGGCGTCCCGATGCTCAGTCACGGCGACGAGTTCGCCCGTACGCAGAGCGGCAACAACAACGCGTACTGCCAGGACAACGAGGTCTCCTGGGTCCGGTGGCCGGAGCCGGGCGCGGAGACCGACACCGGCATGCTGGAGTTCACCCGGGCGATGGTGTGGCTGCGCCGCGACCATCCGGTCTTCCGGCGCCGGCGCTTCTTCCACGGACGGCCGGTGGAGGGCACGCACGACGATCTGTCGGACATCTCGTGGTTCACCCCTGAGGGTGATGAGATGAAGCAGCAGGACTGGACGGCCGCGCACGCGCAGGCCATGACGGTCTTCCTGAACGGCAACGCCATCTCGGAGCCGGGACCGCGCGGCGAGCGGATCTCGGACGACTCGTTCCTGCTGATGTTCAACGCGAGCGCCGACAAGCTGGAGTTCGTGGTGCCGCTGAACCACGGCAGGCACTGGCAGATCATGGTGGACACGGCGCGCCCGGAGGGCGTGGCTCCGGGACAGGGCGAGAAGGTCGACGGAGGCGACCGGATCACCATGATCGGCCGCAGTATGACGGTACTGATGCGACCCGCGTAGGCATGGTCCGACCGGGAGAGGCGGGTACCGGTGGCGGCGATGACACAGAAGGCGCCGAGCTGGGTACGTACGATCGTATGACACCGACCGCGACCTATCGGCTCCAGCTCCAGCCGGACTTCCCCTTCTCG
Source organism: Streptomyces lushanensis (assembly GCF_001700515.1). GTDB lineage: Bacteria > Actinomycetota > Actinomycetes > Streptomycetales > Streptomycetaceae > Streptomyces > Streptomyces lushanensis. The sequence goes on along the minus strand of NZ_MAUD01000074.1, from coordinate 23,698 downwards.
GCGGCGGAGCGAGTGGTGCCCTATCTCGCCGCGCTCGGGGTGTCGCATCTTCATCTCTCGCCGGTGCTGGAGGCGGTACCGGGCTCGGCCCACGGCTACGACGTGGTCGACCACTCCACCGTACGGGCCGAGCTGGGCGGTGAGGACGGGCTGCGGCGACTGGCCCGTACCGCCGGGGAGCACGGCCTCGGGATCGTCCTCGACATCGTGCCCAACCACATGGCCGCCGCGCCCGCCCACAACCGGGCCCTGTGGGAGGTGCTGCGCGAGGGCCGGGACTCGCCGTACGCCCGCTGGTTCGACATCGACTGGGACGCGGGCGGGGGCAAGCTCCTGCTGCCGGTCCTGCCCTCCCCGATCGGGGACGAGCTCGGCGCGCTGCGCGTGGAGGACGGCGAGCTGCGCCACGGCGACGCCCGCTATCCGCTGGCGCCGGGCACCGGGCACCTCCCGCTGCCCGAGCTGCTGGACGCGCAGCACTACCGGCTCGCCTGGTGGCGGCTGGCCCGTACCGAGCTCAACTACCGGCGCTTTTTCACCATCTCCGAGCTGATCGGCGTACGGGTCGAGGATCCCGAGGTGTTCGCCGCCACCCATGCCAAGATCCTTGAGCTGGTGCGGGACGGAGTGGTCGACGGCCTGCGGATCGACCATCCGGACGGGCTCGCCGATCCGGAGGAGTATCTGCGCCGGCTGGCCGAGGCGACGGGCGCGACCGGCCGGAGCTGCTGGACCGTGGTGGAGAAGATCCTCGCCGACGACGAGGTGCTGCCCGCCGGCTGGCCGGTCGCCGGCACCACCGGCTACGACGCGCTGCGCCATGTCGACGGGCTCTTCACGGATCCGGCGGGCGCCGCCGCGCTGGAGCGGCACTACCGCGATGTCACCGGGCCCGTCGGCGACCGCGGCGGCTACTGGGAAGGGACGGTCCGGCGGGCCGCCTACAAGGTGGTCATCCATGAACTGGCCGCCGAGACCTCCTTCCTGGTCCGTACGGCGCGGCGGATCTGCGCCGCCGATCCCGCGCTGCGCGACCACGCGCCGTGGGCACTGCGCACGGCGGTCCAGGAGCTGCTCGTACGGGTCCCGGTCTACCGCCCGTACACGACGGCGGGCGGCCCGTGCCCGGAGGCGGCCGAGGCCGCCGTTCCCGAGGAGGCGGTCCGCCGGGCGAAGGCCGCGTTCACGGTGGAGCGGGAGGCGACGGCGGTGGACGTGGTGCGGGAGCTGGCGCTCGGCCGGCTCGGTACGGGCCCGGACCACACGGCGTTCTGCGCGCGCTTCGCCCAGACCGCGTCCGCGCTGCGCGCCAAGTCCGTCGAGGACACGGCGTTCTACCGCTACATGCCGCTGATCTCGGCGAACGAGGTGGGCGGTGATCCGGGGCACCCGGCGGTGAGCCCGGAGCGGTTCCACGCGTACTGCGCGCGGCTCGCGCGCGACTGGCCCACCACCGGCACCGTACTGACCACGCACGACACCAAGCGCAGCGCGGACGTACGGGCCGGGATCGCGGTTCTGTCGCAGTGTCCTCGACGCTGGTCGGCGCTGCTGGAGCGGGTCACCGGCGAGACGGGAGTGGCCGCGCCCGATCCGCAGCTCGCCTGGCAGGCGTGGCAGACGGCGGTCGGTTTCACTCCGGCCGCGGAGGGGACCGCGAGCCTTCCCGAGAGCTCACGGATGGTGCCCTCCGGTGCGCGGATGGTGCCCGCGCTGCTGAAGTCCGTGCGGGAGGCGGGGCTGCACACGAGCTGGACGGAGCCCGATCCGCTGTACGAACAGGCGGTGGCGGCCTTTGTCGAGGCGGGTCCGGCCGGTCCCGCGCGCAGGACGGTCGCGGAGTTCCGGCGGGCGCTCGACCCTTATGTACGGGCCGGTGCGCTGGGGGCGGCGCTGGTGCAGCTGACCATGCCGGGTGTGCCCGATCTCTACCAGGGCACGGAGCGTACGTATCCGGCGCTGGTGGATCCGGACAACCGGCGGCCGTTCAGGACGGGACCGCCCGACGAGAAGACGGTGGTGACGACGGCCGCGCTCCGGCTGCGGCGTGAGCGGCCCGCGGTCTTCGGCGAGTCGGGGACCTATGCCCCGCTGCTCGCCACCGGCCCGGCGGCAGCCCACTGTCTGGCCTTCTGCCGGTCGGGCCAGGTGGTCACGGCCGTCACCCGGCTGCCGCTCCGGCTGGTGGAGGCGGGAGGCTGGGCCGGTACGGAGCTGACGCTGCCGGAGGGCCGCTGGACGGATCTGCTGGCGTCGCCCGGACGTGAGTTCGAGGGCGGGGGTCCGGTCGATCTGACCGCGCTGTTCGCGGACTGGCCGGTGGCACTGCTGAGCCGCCGGATGTGACGGCTTTCGCGAGGGACACGGAGGGCCGCGAGGGCCGCGGCGGGCGGGACGGCGGGCCCGGGCTCTTCGGGCCGACAGGAGCGCCCGGTTGACCGGGCCGCGTACCGATGTGCCGACGGGAGCGGTGCTGTTGGAGAAGGGGACCGTCGCGGACGGGACGCGGGTCGCGGCCGTGCGTACCGCGCCCGGCGCCGAGGCGCGCTCAGTCCGTGGCCAGCCGGAAGCTCATCTGGCCGAAGCTCACCAGGTCCCCGTCGTGGACGACCGCGGTCACCGTCACCCGCCGCCCGTTGACCGTCGTGCCGTTGGTCGAGCCCAGATCGCGCAGCACCCATTCCCCGCCCTGCATGCTCAGTTCGGCGTGCAGCCGCGAGACCGTGTCATGACTGAGCCGCAGTCCGTTCATCGGATCGCGGCCGATACGGAGCGGATACGGGCCCGGCTGGGGCAGCAGCAACTTCGGCAGCCGTTCCGCCTGCCAGGCCCTGCGCAGCCGTACGGAGAACGCAGACACCCGGCCCACCGCGCCGAACAGCCGTCGTGACCACGGGCTTTCGATCTCCAGATCCGCGGTGAGCAGCTTCAGCTCGTCGGACCGCCGCGCGGCCAGCGCGAGATCCATCCGGCGCAGAAAGGTGTCGTGCGACAGCATCCCCTGTGCCGCGCCCTCCCTGAGCACCGCGAGGACACGGTCACGCTCGGCGTCGGAGAGCCGCGCGGGATACGTGTGGAACTCGAAGGAGGACGTCACATGTGTGATTGTCCGTCGGACGGCCCTGAGGTGTCCAGACGGAACGGGCGCACCGCGGTCCACCGTTACGTGCGTCGTGACGACCGTTACAAGCGGTGGAGCCGGCAGGGGCGGTGGAGGCGGAAGCTCCCCATCCGCTCCTCGTCCGCACCCGGTCCGCCCCTCTCCCGCACCGGGCCCGCCCCTCGCCCATGCCCCCTTTCCGCCCTCCTGTCCGCCGTCGCGGCCGGTCCCGGAATTTCCTGCCGCAAGCGTTTACAGAGTCGGCCACCGGCGCTACGTTCCGAATTGGGAGCGCTCCCAGTCACCCAATCGCTTGTCATGATCACGCCGAAGGGACCTCGTGCGATGACTCGCCCCCCACTGTGGTTGTCACCTCCGCGCAGAGCCGTACTGCTCGCCCTGCTCGCCGTACTCCCCGCCCTTCTGCTGATCGTCGGCGGCAGCGGGACCTCCACCGCGCACGGCACCCCGATGAAGCCCGCCAGCCGTACCTTCATGTGCTGGCGGGACGGGCTCACCAGCACCGGTGAGATCAAGCCCGTCAACCCGGCCTGCAAGGCCGCCGTCGCGGAGAGCGGCACGACTCCGCTCTACAACTGGTTCTCCGTGCTGCGCTCCGACGGCGCCGGGCGGACCAAGGGATTCATCCCCGACGGTCAGCTCTGCAGCGGCGGCAACACCACGTTCTCCGGCTTCAACAAGGCCAGGAACGACTGGCCGCTCACGCATCTGACCTCCGGCGCGCGGCTCGACTTCTCGTACAACGCCTGGGCCGCGCACCCCGGTTGGTTCTACGTCTATGTCACCAAGAACGGCTTCGACCCGACCAAGACCTTCACCTGGGACGATCTGGAGTCGCAGCCCTTCCTGACCGTCGACCACCCGGCGGTCACCGGCTCCGTCGGGACCGTGGACGGCGCGTACAAGTGGAGCGGCACCCTGCCCGGCGGCAAGACCGGCCGGCACATCATCTACATGGTCTGGCAGCGCTCGGACAGCAACGAGACCTTCTACAGCTGCTCCGACGTGGTCTTCGACGGCGGCAACGGCGAGGTGACCGGCGTCGGCGAACCCGGCACCACGCCTCCGACCGATCCGCCCACGGACCCCACCGCCACCTGCACCGCGACCAGGAAGACCACCAATTCCTGGTCCGGCGGCTACCAGGCCGAGATCACGGTGAAGAACACCGGCGCCAACCCGATCCTCGGCTGGATGGTCGAGTTCACCCTGCCCACCGGCCAGCGGGTCGACAGCCTCTGGAACGGCACCGCCACCTACGGAGGACAGGAGGTCATGGTCCACAACACCGACTGGAACGGCTCGCTCGGGGCGGGAGCCTCCACGACCTTCAGCTATGTCGCCTCGGGAGGACCACCGGACACCGCCGCCACGGCGCCCTGCTCGGTCCACTGATCCCGTAGCCGTACGCATGGGCGGCCCGTACGGCTCGAACGGCCCCGCACCGGCCCGGTCCTCCGCTCCCTCCACCCACCCGGAGCGGCGGACCGGGTCCCTCGTGTCTCCACCGGGGCTCCACCGCTCCTCCACCCGACTCGGCTCGATCCCCGGGCCCGGGGACGTCTCTCTTGCGACCATGGGAGAGACAGCCGAAAGGCCGCGGCAGCGGGCCTGACGACGAGGGGGAACCGCTCGTGCAGTTCGAGGTTTGGGCACCACTGGCGAAGGAGCGGGTCGCACTCCGGCTGGCGGACACCGAGGTGCCCATGGCCCGGGACCCGGAGCGCGACGGCTGGTGGAGCGCCGAGGCTCCCGCCGCCGACGGCACGCGCTACGGCTTCGCGCTCGACGGCGGCCCCGTGCTCCCCGATCCCCGCTCCCGCCGCCAGCCGGACGGGCCCGACGGCACCAGCGCCGTCGTCGACCAGTCGGCGTACGAGTGGCGCGCCTCGTGGCAGGGCCGCGACCTGCCCGGCGCGGTCCTGTACGAGCTGCACATCGGCACATTCACCCGGGAGGGCACCTTCGACGCGGCGGCGGACCAGTTGGCGCCGCTGGCCGGTCTCGGGATCACCCATGTCGAGCTGATGCCGGTGTGCCCGTTCCCCGGTACCCACGGCTGGGGATACGAGGGGGTGTCGCTGTGGGCGGTCCACGAGCCGTACGGCGGCCCGGAGGCGCTCAAGCGCTTCGTCGACACGGCGCACGGTCTGGGCCTCGGTGTCGTGCTCGACGTGGTGCACAACCATCTCGGCCCGTCCGGCAACCACCTTCCGCGCTTCGGCCCGTACTTCACCGACACGCACCACACGCCCTGGGGCGCCGCGGTCAATCTCGACGCACCCGGATCCGACGAGGTACGGGCCTACCTCCTGGGCAGCGCGCTGGCCTGGCTGCGGGACTTCCGGCTCGACGGGCTGCGGCTCGACGCGGTGCACGCCCTCGCCGACCAGCGCGCGCTGACCTTCCTCGAAGAGCTCTCCACGGCCGTCGACGCGCTCTCCGCCGATCTGTGCCGTCCGCTCTTCCTGATCGCCGAGTCCGACCTCGGCGATCCCCGGACCACCACCGCGCGCGCGGAGGGCGGTCTCGGAGTGCACGCCCAGTGGAACGACGACTTCCACCACGCCCTGCACACCGCGCTCACCGGTGAATCCCAGGGCTACTACGCGGACTTCGCCCGGGAGCCGCTCGCCGCGCTGGCCAAGACACTCAGCCGGGTCTTCTTCCACGACGGTACGTATTCGAGCTTCCGGGGCCGGACCCACGGCCGCCCGGTCGACCGTACGAGAACACCCGCGCACCGCTTCCTCGGCTATGCCCAGACCCATGACCAGATCGGCAACCGGGCGCTCGGCGACCGGCTCTCCGCCACCCTCTCCCCCGGGCTGCTGGCCTGTGCCGCGCTGATCGTCCTGACCGCTCCGAGCACTCCCATGCTCTTCATGGGCGAGGAGTGGGGCGCCTCCACGCCCTGGCAGTTCTTCACCGACCACCCGGACCCGGTGCTCGCCGAGGCCGTACGGACGGGCCGGCGGCGGGAGTTCGCCTCCCACGGCTGGGCGGCGGAGGAGATCCCCGACCCGCAGGACCCCGCGACACGGGAGCGCTCCTGTCTGGACCGTTCCGAGGCCGGGAAGGAGCCGCACGCGCGGCTGCTGGCCTGGTACCGCGAACTGATCGCCCTGCGCCACGGCCAGCCGGACCTCTCCGATCCGGATCTGGCCGGGACGAAGGTCGCGTACGACGAGGAGGCGCGCTGGCTGGCGTACCGCAGGGGCGATCTGCGGATCGCGGTGAACCTCTCCCGCGAACCGGTGGTGATCCCGCTGGGCGGCGGCAGACCCCGGTCCGGCGGCGGCCGGGTGCTCGCCGCGTGGGAGCCGGTGGGGCCGCCGGACGAGAACGGGGTGCTGCGCCTGCCACCGGAATCGGGTGTGGTGCTGGCGGGAGGGTGAGGCGGAGCGGCCCGCGGCCCGCCGAGGGGGCCAACAGCCTGCCCAGTGGGCCTAGCTGTCCGGCGGGTCCTGTTCCACCAGCCGTTCCAGGAGTTCCTGGAAGTCCTCGCCCACCACGATCCGCAGCCCCTCGCCGTCCTCGTCCTCGTCGCTGAGCTGCGTGAGCGTGCCGCCGCGCCACCAGTAGACATACGGGCTGATGGCCCCCGGTGTGTCCTCGTACCCGGCGGCGGCGAAGGAGGCCATGGCGTTCAGCGACGGGATCATGGTGCTGTCGCGGATGACATGGAAGGCGAGCTGATGGCGGAAGGGCATCGCGACCAGCGCGCCTTCCGGCGGGATCGGCCGGCCCGTGAGCTGCTCCACGACCGTCTCCAGGGCCAGGACCCGGCTCGCCGTGTAGAAGGAGTCGCCGAGCACCACCTCGAACCGGGTCCCGTCGGAGTCCTTGACGGTCTCGCGGCCCTCGACCGGCAGCATACGGAGGTTGTGCAGCGCGCGCTCCCGCAGCTGCCGGGTCTCACCGAGCGGCTCCAGCGCGTCGTCGGTGAGCATCATGACGCTCTCGGGAAGATCGAGGGCGAGGACCTCGTACAGCCCCGGGGCGACGGAACGCGCGTAGCCGAAGGTCTGCGGATCGAGGCCGTCCTGGCTGATCACCCGCGGGTAGAGCTGGGCGCGGATCTGCTCGGGGGCCAGGGTGTCCAGCGCGGAGGGAGCGTCCATGGTGCGCAGCACCATGCCGACATGCCGGCGTACCAGTACGCCCCAGACACGCGGGCCACGGTCGTCGTTGTGGCAGACCGCCGCGAGATTGCCCAGACCGAACTGGCGTCCGGCGCTGTCCTTCGCCATGTCCGCGTAGAGCGTGACCTCCAGCCCCCGCTCGGCGAAGGCCTCCCGGACCTGGCCGCGGAACCGCGCGGCCTCGTCGGCCGAGAAGAAGGAGAAGGCGGGATCCCTCGGTGTCGTCTCGCGACTGTCGCGCTTCGGTCCTCGTCGGAACAGCCCCACTCCATCGCCTCCGCTCATGTCCGGCCGCGCTCGGGCGATCACCGCCGGCCGGTGATCGTCGTACCTTCGATGCTAGTGCCCCTCCCGATCTCGTTGTCTCCCTCTGCGACTAGTCGCAGAGGGAGACAACGAGATCGGCGCGGTGCCGGCCGCGTTCCACGAGCCGGGCATTGGCCTCGTCGGACTCCCTGACCCAGCGCTCCGCGTACGGCCGGTCCTTGCCGTGGCGGACATGCCGGTCCACCAGTCTGCGGACCCGTGTCACCGGGTCGAGCTCCAGGAACCAGACCTCGTCGAGCAGGGCGTGGACCGGCGCCCAGGGACCGTCGTCGTGCAGAAGGTAGTTGCCTTCGGTGATGACGAGCGGAGTCCCGGGCGCGACGGCGATGCTGCCCGCCACCGGCTCCTCCAGGGAGCGGTCGAAGGCGGGCGCGTAGACGACGGCGTCCGGTTCGGGCGCGCGCAGCCGGGCCAGCAGGGCGGCGTAGCCGGTGGCGTCGAAGGTGTCGGGCGCGCCCTTGCGGCCTGCCCGCCCGAGACGGTTCAGTTCCGCCTGGGCAAGATGGAATCCGTCCATGGGGACGAGTACGGCGAGGCCGCCGAGCCGGTCGACGAGCGCGGCGGCGAGGGTGGACTTTCCCGCGCCCGGCGGCCCGGCGATACCGAGGACGCGGCGGGCGGGAGGCCGGCCCGCGTCGGGCCGGTCACCGGCCGAAGCGGCCGGGCCGGTGTCGGCGGAGAGATGTCCCGGGCCGGCGAGCCGACGGGCGCGGGCGGTCAGCCCGGCGAGCTGCTGCGCATCCATGACCGGCATTCTTCCACCTTGCCCGACCATGAGTCATACGTATAACGTCTGGCCCATGTCCTTCATCGCCCTCATCACCCTCGTCGTGGACGACTACGACAAGGCCATCGCCTTCTACACCGGCCCTCTCGGCTTCGAGCTGGTCGAGGACACCGACCGCGGCGACGGTTCCCGCTGGGTCGTGGTCCGGCCGCCCGGCTCCGGCGGCGCCGGTACCGGTCTGCTGCTGGGCCGCGCCAAGGACAGCGCCCAGCGGGCGAGCGTCGGCGCGCAGACGGGCGGCCGGGTCGGCTTCTTCCTCCACACCGAGGACTTCGCCCGCGACCGCGCGCGCATGCTGGCCGCGGGAGTCCGCTTCGTACAGGAACCACGCGACGAGCCGTACGGCACGGTCGCGGTCTTCGAGGACCTCTACGGCAATCTCTGGGACCTGCTCCAGCCCGCGTAGGTTTCGTGCCCGGCCACCGGACGCAGCGCGTATGTTGGCGGGGGCCGAGTGGTGCCGGGCGGTGCCGCGCCGGTACGGTCGGGCGCGAGGTCGGGGCGGGCTCGCTGCCTGGTCCGTACGCCCGCGTGGCTCTCCTCGGCCGCCGGGCCGCCTTCGCGCGTCTCGACGAACGCTTCCCCGCTCACCTGGTGGTTCGCTGACATGACGACCGTCGTCCGCCCTTGCTGTGCCGGCCGCGCCCCGGCCGCCCGGCTCTCCGCACCGGCCGAACAGGCCGGTACCGGCAGGCCCGGATCGAAAGGGGCCGGCGCATGAGCCTGGCGCAGCTCCACTGCACCTCCGCCGTGCCGGGCGCCGACGGATCGCCCGTACCCGGCGGACCCGGCTTCCGCTTCACGGCGGTCACCCCCGGCGTGCCCGAGTCGCTCCTCGAAGAGGCCGAGCGGCTCCTCGGGTACGAGCCGCCGCCCGGAGCGCCGCTGCGCGCCACCGCCGCCGAACTCGCCTCGTTCCCGGAGTCGTTGAGCCACAGCGTGCTCTCCGACGGCAGCCGGCTGCTGGCCAGGACGGTGTACGCGGGAGCCGACTTCACCGGTGTCTGGGGCACCTTCCACGCCCACGCCATGCGTCTGCCCGCCGATGCCGCGCTCTCCGCCGGAGCGCCGCCCATCAGCACCTGGGACTCACCGCAGTGGGTGGCCGGTACACCGGAGGGCGGGACGCTCCCGCCGCTGGACCGGCTGCCCTCGTCGCGCGGCTTCGACCGGCGTGAGCTGGTCTCGTTCGCCGCCTCGCGCGCGCCGTGGCTCGCCCGGTTCTTCGCCGCCGTGCGCGGGCTGGCCGAGGAGGAGGCCGCGCCGCGGCTCGTGCTCGTGGAGCGCAACAGCGCCGATGTGGCCCGGTGGATCGCGCTGGCCTGCGCCGTGCTGCCGGGCGCGAGCGCCCACCGGCTGACCTTCACCACATACACCCGGCGTCCCCAGCGGGCCGGGCAGCAGATCATCGGTGTGCTGCCGGAGGACGCGCGGGACCTGGCCGGGCTCGACCACCACTACCGCGTGATCGACTGCACGGCGTCCCGCCCGCCGGGCACGCCCGGACAGGGCACGGCCGGACAGGGCGTGTCCGCCGTGGACGCCTGGGCCGAGACCGCCGCGCAGGTCTGGCTGGGCAGGGCCCCCGAGCTGTTCGCGGAGGCGGCGGCGCTGCCGGGCGCGCCGTTCGCACCGGGCCCGCTCGCCGTTGTCGCACTGTGCACGGGGACAGCCCTGGACGCGAACGGCCGTACGGCTGCGGCCACTTGGGTGTACGAGCACACGAACGCGCTGGACGCGGAGCGTATCGAGCAGCTCGCCGACGCCCTGACCGCCCCGGCCGTGGATCGCGGTTCGGCCGAAACGGCCGCGCTGGCACGCCTGTTCGCGGTGCTCGGCGACAGGGCTCCGGCCCGTACGACCGCGCCGCTCGCGGCGCTGGTCCTGGCGGAGGCCGTCCGCAATCCGGCCGCCGGGCTCGAACTGCCCGCCCTGCACATCGTGTCGCTCCCCGAGGACCTCAAGGGGCGTCTCGCCGGTCAGCTGGCCCCCGAACTCCGCGCGGGCATCGCGGACGGCGACGGCCCGGACCCGGCCGTCCCGGGCGCACCGGCCGCACCCGCCGGCACCTCAAGGGCGGCGGAGCTGCTGCGTGTCGCCGAACTGCTCGGGGTGGACTGCGCGGATCTGCTGCCCGGTCTGGCCCGTCGGCTCTCGCGGGATCTGATCGCCGATCCGGTGTCCGCCTACTCCCCGGCCGTACGAACCGCGCTGGAGGAGTACTTCGACCTGCGCACCACGCTGCTCAGCGAACTCGACGCCCTCGCCGCCGACGATCCCTCCGCCGCCGCCCATCTGTTCGGCCGTATCGACCTGCCCCTCACGGAGGTGCAGGCGATACCGCATCTGCGGATGTGCGCGGAGGTGGCGGGCTCGGCCGACTCGGCGGGCCCGGCCGTCGCGGCGCTGGAGAACGGCGACCGTATCGCGGCCCTCCGTTTCGTGCAGCGCGCCTGCGGAGTCTCGCCGTTCGCCGAGCCGCTCGTCCTGCGCACCGCCGTACGGCTGGTGTGGGCCGACGGAGCGCCCACTCCCGGTGAGGCCCGGCAGATGCTGACGGAGACCGGCTCGGACGCCCACCGGACCGCCGGGACCTGGCACACACTGGTCAGGGCCGCGCTCGAAGGTCCGGGCGACAGCCCCGACTCGCCGGGTCTCGCGCACGATCTGCTGCGCGGCTTCCGCGAGGAGCTGGAACCGCGCGTCCGCGGTGCCCTCCAGCTTCTCGAATACGCCGGGGAACTCGCGGCGGGCCGGGCCGCACCGGGATGGACCGACCGGGCGCTGGCGCTGCGCGCCTCGGCGGAGCCGGTCGAACCGGGCGTGCTCGACCAGGCGTTCAGGGCGCTGAGCGGCCAGCTGCTGTCCGAGCGGCGGCCGGAGGGAGAGCTGTACGCGCTGGTCCACAGCGGCGACCCGGAGCTCACCGCCGCCTACCGCGAGGCCGCCCACGACGAGTCCGTACGCGAACGGCTGCGTACCGTACCGGCGTTCGTGGCCCACTGCTTCACCACCTGGACCGCGCTGCCCGGCGCGAACAGCGCCTGGGACCAGATCCGCACGACCCTGCTCGACAAGGTGCTGCGTCCGGCCGTACGGGCGCTGCCCGCCGCCGAGGTCGCCGCCGTCGAGCGCTGCCTGGAGGGGACGGGCGACCGCAAGGCGGAGGAGTTCAGGACGTGGAACCGGCCGGGCGCCCTGGGCCGGCTGGGCATCCGCTTCGGCCCCCGCGCCCGCTCCTGACCGGCGCGCCACCGGCCGTCGCCCCCTCGGACCGGCGGCCCGGCCTCGAGCCGGGCCCCGGTCGGGGCCGGGCTCGCGCCGGTCCGGTTCCCGTCGGGGCCCGGCTCCGGTGCCGAGGTCAGGTCAGGTCTGGTCGGGGGTCCGAGGTCGGTTCCGGTCGGAGGTCAGCTCTGGTCGGGAGCCAGCCGCAGTGAGATCGAGTTGATGCAGTACCGCTGGTCCGTCGGGGTCGGATAGCCCTCGCCCTCGAAGACATGGCCGAGGTGCGAGCCGCAGCGCGAGCAGCGGACCTCGACGCGGACCATGCCGTGGGAGCGGTCCTCGATCAGTTCGACCGCGTCCGTGTCCTTCGGGTCGTAGAAGGACGGCCAGCCGCAGTGCGACTCGAATTTCGTGTCGGAGCGGAACAGCTCGGCGCCGCACGCGCGGCAGGAGTAGACACCGGCCGTCTTCGTGTCCGTGTACTCGCCGGTGAAGGCGGGCTCGGTGCCGGCCTTGCGGAGCACCTGGTACTCCGCGGGCGACAGCTCCGCGCGCCACTGCTCGTCCGGCTTGTCGATGTCGTACGACATGCGCTCTCCTCAGTCGGTCAGACGGGCCAGGATGTGCGGACCGAGGTCCGTGACATCTCCGGCACCCATGGTGAGAACGAGATCACCGGGTCCCGCCATTCCCGCCACGGCGTCGGCGACCGCGCTCTTGTCGGACACGGCCGTCACCGTGGCGCCCGCCGCCTCGGCCGCGTCGGTGATCAGGGCGCTGGTGACACCGGGAAGGGGATCCTCGCGGGCCGGATAGATGTCCAGGACCAGCGACGCGTCGGCGAGGGCGAGGGCCTGGCCCATCTCGGTGGCCAGCTCCTGCGTACGGGAGAAGAGGTGCGGCTGGAAGACGACCAGCAGCCGGGCGCCGGGAGCCGCGGCGGCGCGCATCGCCTCCAGGTCGGCCGTCATCTCGGTGGGATGGTGGGCGTACGAGTCGATCACCTGGACGCCAGCGGCCTCGCCCTTGAGCTGGAGGCGGCGCTTGACGCCGGTGTACGTGCCGAGGGCCGAGGCCAGATTGTGCGCGGGAAGGCCCAGCGCGACACCGGCCGCGAGGGCGGCGACCGCGTTGTTGGCGTAGTGGCGGCCCGGGACCGAGACCGTGAAGGTCAGCGGCCGGCCGCCGAGCAGCACGGTGACCTCGCTGGTCAGCCCGCGTGCGGTGATCCTGTGGATCCGTACGTCCGCCGTGTCGGCCTCGCCGTAGGTGACGACCTTGACCGGGGGCGGACCGCCGGCCGCGGACGGACCTGCGGCGGCCGGGCGTGCGCGGACCCGCGTGGCCAGTTCGACCGCGCCCGGCTGGTCGGCGGAGATCACCAGGGTGCCGCCCGGGACGATCTTGTCGGTGAACGCCTCGAAGGACTCGTAGATCTCGTCCATCGACGCGTAGTTCGCGTGGTGGTCCAGCTCGACATTGAGGACGATCGCGACCTCGGGGTCGTACTTCTGGAAGCTCCGGTCGCTCTCGTCCGCCTCGGCGACGAAGATCCCGCCCTCGCCGTGCCGCGCGTTCGTGCCGGGCCCGGCGAGATCGCCGCCGATCGCGTACGACGGGTCGAGGCCCAGTTCGGTGAGCGCGACGGCCAGCATGGATGTCGTCGTGGTCTTGCCGTGGGTGCCCGCGACGGCGATCGACCGCAGTCCGCGCATCAGCGAGGCCAGCGCGTCGGAGCGGTGCACCACCGGTACGGAGAGCTCCGCGGCCCGCGCCAGCTCGGGGTTGTCGGCGCGGATGGCGCTGGAGACGACCACGCACGACGCGTCGTCCGCGAGATGCGCCGCGGCGTGGCCGATGTGCACGGTGGCGCCCAGGGCCCGCAGCGCCTCCGCGGTCTCCGACTCCTTCGCGTCGCTGCCCGCGACCTTGGCCCCGCGCTGGGCGAGGATCTTCGCGATACCCGACATTCCGGCGCCGCCGATACCGATGAAGTGCGGTCGTTCCATGTCGGCGGGGACAGCGGGGGCCGGTGCCATTGGTGTTTCTCCCGGGTGCGCGTGGGGCGGAGCGACAGGTTTTATGTGTCGTCCCAGCCTATTCGCTGTGGGCGAAGAGTTTGAGCACCGGTACGCCGACCTTGTGGCGCGCCCGGGACGCCCAGTCCCGGTGGAAGAACTCCTCCACGTAGTGCGGCTCGGTCAGCACGATCACCTCGTCGGCGGCCGACGCCTCCACGACCCCCTTGAGGTGGTCGAGCGGATGCTCCTCGACCACCTGGCCCGTGGCCTCGGAGCCCTGGGCGCGCAGGGCGGCCAGGGACGCCTGGAGGGCCAGCTCCGCGGGCTCTCTGGCCTGCGCGCCCTCCGGCGTCCCGCCCTCCCGGGCGGCGTCCCTCAGCTCGCCGAGCGCGACGTCGTCGATGGCGCGCAGCAGCACGTCCGCCTGATCGCCGCGCGGCTGCATGAGCACGACGAAGGACACCGGCTCGTCGCCATGGAGCGTGGTGACGAATTCCACGTCCTCGGGCGTCAGGGGCTTCTCGATCATCAGTACGCTTGTGAACACGACAGGCGCCCTTCGTCTTCATGGACCGTCCGGCCCCACTGCTGAAACCATCCTTCCCCGTGCCCGCACGGGGTCTGCGAAAGTAAGTCTGCCCAGCGGAAGCTAACCGGAACGGCGAATTCCGCTGATTGTCAGACGTCGATCGTCAGACGCGGCGGTACCGGGTGAAGAGGAACCCGTCCTGTTCCAGGAGCGATACGAGAGCGAACCGTTCGGGTACGGCGGGACCCGGGCCGCCGACGACGCGCTGCGCGTACCCGGCGGTGAGCACCGGAGACACCGTCAGGCACATCTCGTCCAGCAAGCCCGCCGCCACGAACTGACCGAGCAGCCGCGGCCCGCCCTCGGTGAGCAGCCGTACGAGACCTCGCTCCGCGAGCGCGCGCACGGCGGCGGCGACGTCCACGCCCGGTCCCTCGCCGGCGATCACCACCTCCACGCCCGCCTTCTCGGCGGCGCGGATCCCGGCCGCCGGCGCCTCGGCGCCGGTGATCAGGAGGGTGGGCACACTCGGTTCGCTGAAGAGCGGCAGCGAGAAGTCGAGCCGCAGGCCGGCGCTGACCACCGCGATGGCCGGCGCGGGACCCTGTCCCGCCGCCGCGCGCCGCGTGGCGAAGACCTCCCGGGCGCGGGCCGGCCGGTAGCCCTCCAGACGAACCGTTTCCGCGCCGACCACCACCACGTCGGCGAGCCCGCGCAGCGTCCCGAAGATCCGCATGTCGGCGGCGGAGGAGACGGTCTGCGAGCGGCCGTCGTGCTGGGCGGCGCCGTCGAGCGTGGACACCATGTTGGCGCGCAGCCAGGGCCCGGCCCCGGCCCGGACCGCCGAGGGGTACGCGTAGGCGTCCGCCAGCTCGTCAAGGGTCCACTCACGGTCCTCGGCGGCGCGCTCCTCGGCACGGTCCTCGGCCGGGACTGTCTGATCGGTCACAGGGAACAGGCGTCGCATGCGAAGCAGTCTGGCACGGCGCATAGAGTGAAGAGTTGTGTCGTACTCCACCGCCGCCTCCGGCCCACGGCCGGTCACCGAAGCGACTCCGATCGCCCTCCGTACACGTGAACCGCGGGTTCCCGCCGACCGTCTGGTGGCGGACATGGTGCCGCCGCCGCGCTTCGACTCCGTACGGTTCGACACGTACGTACCGGACCCGGGCCGGCCCAGTCAGTCCGAGGCCGTCGCGGCGCTGAGCGCGTTCGCCGCGGGCCTCGGCGGGCCGCAGGGGCCGGGGGCCGGGAGCGCGCGGCGCTGGTTCGCCAGGAAGCCGGCCGCGCCCACCGGCCCGCGCGGTGTCTATCTGGACGGCGGCTACGGCGTCGGCAAGACGCATCTGCTGGCGTCCCTCTGGCACGCGACTCCCGCGCCGGCCGAAGAGAAAGCTTTCGGCACTTTTGTCGAGCTGACGAATCTCGTCGGCGCGCTGGGCTTCCAGCAGACCGTGGAGACCTTGGGCGGCCATCGGCTGCTCTGCATCGACGAATTCGAACTGGACGATCCGGGCGACACGGTCCTGATCTCCAGCCTGCTCCGCCGGCTGGTCGACTCGGGTGTGGCGCTGGCCGCGACCTCCAACACGCTGCCCGGCAGGCTCGGCGAGGGCCGGTTCGCCGCCGCCGACTTCCTGCGGGAGATCCAGGGCCTGGCCGCGCGGTTCCGGCCGCTGCGCATCGACGGCGAGGACTACCGGCACCGCGGACTGCCCGAGGCGCCCGCTCCGTACTCCGACGAGCAGGTGACCCGGGCCGCCCATGCCACCGAGGGCGCGAGCCTGGACGACTTCCCCGGGCTGCTCGGCCATCTCGCCAAGGTCCACCCGAGCCGGTACGGAGCGCTCACGGACGGGGTACGGGCCGTCTGCCTCACGGATGTCGCGCCCGTGCCCGACCAGTCGACGGCGCTGCGGCTGGTCGTCCTCGCCGACCGGCTGTACGACCGGGAGATTCCGGTGCTCGCCTCCGGTCTCCCCTTCGACCGGCTGTTCGGCGAAGAAATGCTGAACGGCGGCTACCGGAAGAAATATTTCCGGGCGATCTCCCGGTTGACGGCACTGGCACGGGACGCCAAGGGACTCGTGCCCCAGTAGGTTCGACAGGTCAACACGTTCGGCAGGTCGGCAGGTGCGCCGCCGCGGCGGGTCCGGTGGCCCGGGAAGGGCAGGCCGTTCCGCCGTCGTGGCCGTCGCATCTGTACCACCCAGTTCCAAGCAGAAGGGTTCCACCATGGCCACCACGCGCCAGGCGCACACGGTCTGGGAGGGCAACCTCCTCCAGGGCACGGGCACCGTCTCCTTCGACTCCTCGGGCATCCCGGACCAGCAGGTCTCCTGGCCCTCCCGCGCGGAGGCGGCGAACGGCAGGACCAGCCCGGAGGAGCTGATCGCCGCCGCCCATTCGAGCTGCTTCTCGATGGCGCTCTCGAACGGTCTCGCCAAGGCCGGCACACCGCCGACCAGGCTCACCACGCAGGCCGATGTCACCTTCCAGCCCGGCACCGGCATCACCGGCATCCACCTCACGGTCGAGGGCAACGTTCCCGGCCTGGACGAGGCGGACTTCGTCAAGGCCGCCGAGGACGCGAAGGTGAACTGCCCGGTGAGCCAGGCGCTCACGGGCACGACGATCACGCTGAGCGCGTCGCTCGCCTCCTGACCCGGTTCCGGCGCCGGTCCTCCCCGCTCCGGTCCCACCGGCCGTGCCGCCCCGTCCACCGGACCGGGCGGCACGGCCGCCGTCGTACGCGGGGCGGGAGCGGCGCCCAGCGGTCGCGGACCGCGCCGGTCCGGCACACCCTGAGGTGACCGACCGATCTGACCGGAAGGGGTGCGCGGTGGCCAGGACGGCGGCGCCGAAGGAGAAGGGGAAACGACGGCGGGACCATCCGCCGGCTCTTCGCGAGCTGCTGCGCGTCCCCGGCGGCGAGCCCGTGGACCTCTCCTCGTACGACTCCAGGGCCGTCCCGGGCGGCCCGGCGGACAAGGCGGCGGGACTCGCCGCCACCGCCCGGCTGGCGGAGCGTCTCGCCGGTCTCCAGGACCGGCTGTACGCGGCCAGCACGGCGGGCGACCCCCGTCGGCTGCTGCTCGTCCTCCAGGGCATGGACACCAGCGGCAAGGGCGGCACGGTCAAGCATGTGATCGGGCACTTCAATCCCGCGGGCTGCCGGGTCAGGGCGTTCAAGACGCCCACCGCGCGGGAGCGGAGCCATCCCTTCCTCTGGCGCGTCAGACGCGCTCTGCCCGAGCCCGGCGAGATCGGTATCTTCGACCGCTCGCACTACGAGGACGTCCTGATCGCCCGGGTGCGCGAGCTGGTCCCGCGCGCCGAACTCGACCGGCGCTACGGCGAGATCAATCTCTTCGAGCGGTCGCTCGCCGAGACGGGCACCACCGTCGTCAAGGTCTTCCTCCACCTCGGCCACGACGAACAGCGCGCCCGGCTGCTGGCCCGTCTCGACAACCCGGACAAGCACTGGAAGTTCAGCCCGGCCGACATCGACGACCGCGCCCTGTGGCCCGCGTACCGCAAGGCGTACGAACTGGCCCTCGAACGCTGCTCCACCGGCACGGCACCCTGGTACCTGGTCCCGGCGGACCGCAAGTGGTACCGCAACTGGGCGATCAGCGCACTGCTCCTGGAGCATCTCGAAGCCCTGGATCCGGTCTATCCGAAGGCGGGCTTCGACGTCGGAGAGGCCCGGGACAGGCTGCTGAAGATGCCCTGACCGCGCGAGTGCCGTACAACCGATTCGGGCATATCGTCATATATTTTCCGTGAGTGACCACATATGTACGGATGCTCGCCACCGGCGCCGCCACCATCGCCGTCCTGGCCGCCGCGCTCGCCGGATGCGGCGCCGGCACGGAGTCGCCCCCCTCGCCCTCCGCCTCCCGCTCCGGGGCTCCCGGGAGCAAGGGGGTCGAGGCGCCACCGACCCTGGCCCCCGGTCCCGACGGACTGACGCCGGTGTTCAAGCGCGGGACCCCGGCCGCCGGCAAGACCGTGGCGCTCACCTTCGACGCCGACATGACGGCCGATCAGGGAACCCGCGCGGCGGGCGGCGAGCGGTTCGACAACCCCTCCCTGATCTCCCTGCTGCGCCGGCTCCGCGTACCGTCGACGGTCTTCATGACCGGGCGGTGGGCCGAGGAGTATCCGAGCCAGGCGAAGGCGATCGGCGGCGACCCGGTCTTCGAGATCGCCAACCACTCCTACAGCCACTACGCCTACACCGCCGACTGCTTCGGGCTGCCCACCATCGGCGAGCAGAGGATGGCCGAGGACGTGGAGCGCGCGTTCGCCGCGTTCCGGGCCGCGGGCGCCCGGAATGTGGTGCCGTACTTCCGCTTCCCGGGCGGCTGCTACGACGACACCGCGCTCCGGGCCCTCGCCCCGGCCAAGGTGACCGCCGTCCAGTGGGACGTCGTCAGCGGGGACGCCTTCGCCACGGACGCGGACGCCGTCGCCGAACAGGTCCTGAAGGATGTGAAACCGGGCTCGCTGGTGGTGATGCACTGCACGCGCAGCGCGGCGCCGGTGACGGAGGAGGCGGTCGGCAGGATCGTGCCGGAGCTGCGCAGGCGCGGCTACCGCTTCGTCAAGGTCTCCGAGCTGATGCGGCACTGAGCACGGGACCCGGGAACGGCCCGGGTGCAGGAGGCTCAGCCCGAACAGGCCGTCCGCTGGGCCTCCTGCCACTCGCAGACGGGACAGAGCGTCACGCCCTTGACCGACTCCGGGTACTCGGTCGGCTCTGCGCAGTGCACACAGTCCGCGTACACGGTCTCCTGCGCCCCGGACCGGTCCGCGTCCACGTCCGTCTTCCCGCTCATACCGCCCTCACTCATACCGTCGAGCGTACTCGGTCGCGGCGCGCCGCCAACCGCGGCGCGGGCCGGCGGGGTCAGTGCGCGGCGGGCTTCGTCGGGGTCGTCTCGCTCGGCCGGACGATCACGAAACCCTCTCCCTGGAGCATGAGCTGGACGGCCTCGCCCGAGCCGCCGCGGATCATCGAGCCGACGGACTGCGAACGGTGCAGCGAGGTGCCGAGCTGGGTGCTCCAGCCGACGACCGCGTCCGTGTCGACGTACACCGGCGACTGCGCTGTGACGGGGATCACGATCGGTGTGCCCTCGCAGATCAGACCGAGCTTGCCGTAGCCGGTGAACACGCTGTTGAAGAGCCCGCCGCCGGCCACACCGGCACCCTTCACCGTCTTTATCCCGTACGCGAGAGTCGGATCGAAGCAGAGCACGTTACGGCCGCTGACGGTGAGCGAGTCACCGTGTTCCACGTCGACGATGAAGCAGTTGGCGGCCTCCTGGGCGAACCAGGCCTCACCCTGTCCCCGGACGGCCATCAGCGGCAGACCCTCGCCCGTGACGGCCCGCTTGAGCATGCCGCCGAGGCCCTGGCTCTTCCGCTCGAACTGGAGACTGCCCCGGTAGGCGATCATGGAGCCCTGCCGGGCGTGCATCTCGCCGTTGACGGCGTACTTGATCGATTTGGCGTTCTGGAGGGTCATCCCGGGTGCCGTCGCCGGCTGTGCCAGATACTCCGCGGTGAAAAGGTCGCTCTTCATGCCGTGCATACTCGCCCGGAGGCTTCCCTTCCGCCAAGAATCCGGCGGAAGGCGCGCCGGAGGCGGCTGGCAGACTGGAGCCGTGAGCAGCGACAGCGACGACGTCCCCGGCAGCGGAGCCGGCACCGGCAGCGGCACCCCCGCAGGCAACGGCGACGGCACCGACAGCCCGTTCCGGCACGAGCGGACGGCCCGCGACGAGGCTCCGCAGTTCGTGCTGCCGCTGGTGGTCCATATCGAGAGGGCCACGCCCCCGGCCCGTACCGACGCCCTGGAGACGGCGGCCCGCGCGGTGCTGGTCATGCTCTCCGACGAACGGTCGCTGGGCGAGGGCGAGTGGGCGAAGGCGGTACGGGACTGGCAGGACGCCCGGATCCGCAAGGTGGTGCGGCGGGCGCGCGGCGCGGAGTGGCGCCGCGCCTCGGCGCTCCCGGGCCTGTCGGTCAGCGGTACGGGCCTCTCGGCGCCGGAGGCCGTACCGCCCGCCGAGGTACGGGTCTTCCCGCCGGTCCCGCTCGACGGCTGGCCCAAGGAGCTGGCCAGGCTCCAGGTCTCGGGCACCGACCTCGCCGACCCCGGGCCACCGTCGGCCCCCGACCCGGCGCACCCCGTCCTCTGGCTCAACCCCGAGTTGGACATGTCCGCCGGCAAGGCCATGGCCCAGGCCGGGCACGGCGCCCAGCTCGCCTGGTGGGAGCTGTCGGACACGGAGCGCAAGGCGTGGCGGACCGCGGGCTTCCCGCTCGCCGTACGCACTCCCGGTGCGGCGCACTGGCGTGAACTCACCGCCGCGGGCCTTCCCGTGGTCCGCGACGCGGGCTTCACCGAGATCGCGCCGGGCAGCGCCACCGTGGTCGCCGATCACCCGGCGCTGCGGAACTGAACGTTTCGCCGTCCACGTACGTATCTCCCGGTACCGCCGAGCAGGTTGAACGGCCCACGGGCCGGCGGTGGGTTCAGCGGTGTCCTATATCGGTTCGGGAGGCAGCACATTGTTGCGACGCATCAACGGTACGGCGCTCATCATCGCGGCACTTGTCGCCACGGTCGGGGCGCTGGCCTTCCCCGTCTGGTCCTACGCCGACCGTTCCGGCACCGGGCAGGCCAATCTCAATGCCTCGTCCGTCGCGACACAGTGGGGGCCGCTCACCGCGATCGACCGCGATCTGCTGGTCAAGGTGCGGCTGGCCGGGCTCTGGGAGCTGCCGGCCGGGCAGCAGGCGATCCAGCGCGCGCCCAGCCAGGCCATCAAGGACTGCGGCGACCATCTGGTCGTCGGCCACACCGACCTCGACAAGCGGGCCCGTGACGTGGCGGCCAAGCTCGGGGTCGAGCTGCCGAACCAGCCGACCGAACAGCAGCAGGGCTGGCTCAGGGAGCTGTCCGCCGCCACGGGCCAGGAGTACGAGCGGAAGTTCGCCAATCTGCTGCGCAACGCGCACGGCAAGGTGTTCGCGGTGATCGCGCAGGTACGGCACACGACGAGAAACACCCTGATACGGCAGCTCGCCAGCGACGCCAACCAGACCGTCCTCGACCACATCACGATGCTGGAGGCCACCGGCTTCGTCGACTTCGACAGCATCGCCAACGAGGCCGCGGGCGCCGCCACCGCCAGCCCGACCGGGCCGCCGCCCCCGAACGGTAACCTTCCGCCGGCGCCGTCACCCGTGGAGGCCACCGGCGACCAGTCCTTCACCTCCCGGCCCTCCACCCAGCCGGGCGCGCCGACCGCGATCAACACCAACCGCCCGGAGCCCGGAACGGAACAGCAGCCACCCGCTCCACCGGCACCCACGCCATAGCCGGGCCGTGGCGCCGGGGAACCTCAAATCGACCTCTGAACGTCCCTCTCAACGGATTCAGCGGCGCCCGGCGGGGTCATCACCTCTGCACCGTTGCGCTGTCGCGCACCGAGGAGGGGGAGCCATGAACGGCACACCAGAGCTGGGGATCGGTATCGGCTGGCGCCCGGAGATAGCCGACGCGGTGGAAGGGCTGTCCGGGATCGACTGGGTCGAGGCCGTCGCGGAGAACCTCTGCGCCGGCCATCTGCCCGACTCGCTCGTACGGCTCCGGGAGCGCGGAGTCACCGTCGTCCCGCACGGTGTCTCGCTCGGTCTGGGCGGCGCGGACCGGCCCGACGCACGGCGGCTCGCGGATCTCGCGGAGCGCGCCGGGGCGCTCGGCTCACCGCTGGTCACCGAGCACATCGCGTTCGTACGGGCCGGAGGGCCGCTCACCGCGTCCCCGGCGCTCGAAGCGGGTCATCTGCTGCCGGTGCCACGGACCAGGGACGCCCTGCGGGTGCTCTGCGAGAACATACGGATCGCCCAGGACGCACTGCCCGTACCGCTCGCCGTGGAGAACATCGCGGCGCTGATCTCCTGGCCCGGCGAGGAGCTGAGCGAGGGCCAGTTCCTCGCGGAACTGGTCGAGCGCACCGGTGTCCGGCTGCTGATCGACGTCGCCAATCTGCACACCAACCAGGTGAACCGCGGCGAGGATCCGGCGAAGGCGCTGGACGAACTGCCGGTCGAGGCCATCGCCTATGTCCATGTGGCGGGCGGGGTGGAGCGTGACGGCGTCTGGCACGACACCCACGCGCACCCGGTCACCCGGCCGGTCCTCGACGTGCTGGCGGAGCTGCGCTCGCGGGTCGCGCCGCCCGGTGTGCTGCTGGAGCGGGACGACGACTTCCCGCCGGCGGCGGAGCTGGCGGGCGAGCTGACGGTGATACGCGAGACGCTCACGATCGCCGCCGGCACCGGTGCGGCCACAGCCACAGCCACGGCTACGGGTGAGCCCGCCGCCGTGCCCGTACCGGCGGCGCCTCCCGCAGCTCCCGCACCGCACCGGCCGCCCACCGACGCCACGCGTGAGCGGCTCGCGCTGCGCCAGGCGGCCCTGCTCTCCGCGCTGGTCGCCGGTACGCCCGTCCCCGAAGGGTTCGACACCCGGCGCGTGCGGGTGCAGAGCCGCGCCCTCGCCGCCAAGCGTGCCGACGTGATCGCCAAGGTCGCGCCCGAACTGCCCGAGATCCTGGGCAGCGGCTACCGGCCGGCCTTTCTCCCGTACGCCGCGAAACAGCCGATGCGCGCCGGTTACCGCCGTGACGCGCTCGACTTCGCCGAGCATCTGCTGATCGACGGACGGCCGGACGATCCCGTCGCCCGGCGGGAGCTGACCCTCTGGTGGCAGGAGCGCGCCGGATCGCGTCCGCCGCGCCGGGCGACCCGGCTCGTCCGCAGGGCGCGCGCCGCGCTCATCGGGATCGGGAGATGACGACGATGACCGTGATTCTCGTGACGGTGGTCCACCTCGCCGTGATCGTCTCCTGCGTCCTGCTGATCACCACCGTGGTCCGGCTGCGCCGCCGCGGCCCGGGCGGTCCCGTCCACGAGGCGATGGAGGCCGCCTTCCTCGGCGGCGGTCCCGGCCGGGTCGCGGACGCCGCGATCGCCGGGATGCACGCGGACGGGCGGCTGGTCGTCGGCGGCCCCGGCATCGTCTCCGTACCGCACCCGATCGCCAGGAACGAGGTGGAGCAGGCGGTGATCCAGGAACACGCCCTGGCGCCGAACGGCGCGCTGCACACGCTCCGGCTCGCGGTGATGCGCGGTCCCGCCGTGCAGCGGGTGGGCGACACGCTCGCGGCCCGGGGTCTGCTGGTGCCTCCGGCCGAGGCGCGCGGGCCCGGACGCTGGGGCGGGACACAGGCGCTGATCTGTCTCATCGGGCTGCCCGTGTGCTTCGTCCTCGCCATCATGGTGTTCGTCGCGGGCTCCGTGCCGGGCGACGGCAGTCCGGCCGGCTTCTCCCTGCTGCCGACACTGTTCGCGGGGGTCGTCGTCGGCGTGGTCTGTTCGTCCCTCACCGGGCGGCGGATCACCACGGCGGGGCAGCGCGCGCTGCGGGAGTTCGTCCTCGCGCACCCGTACGGCGGCGGC
>NZ_MAUD01000732.1 GCF_001700515.1 Streptomyces lushanensis | reverse complement strand
GTCCAGGCATGCAGGCAACCTGGCCTCAAGCGGCACGACTTGAAGCGTCACGTTACGTAGTGCGCTGAGCTCCAACACGTGGTCGATGAGCTCCCGCATCTGCTCCGTGTCACCGAACCTGCGCCGGAACACGGACTCCTCCACGATGAAGCTGAACGCAACGTGCGGACGTTCGCGGAGCATGAGTTGGTGCTCCATGCGGGCAGTTACCTGAGCCTCCGGTTGCTCGTCGGTCAGCAAGGGAATCGTCCCCTCGAAGACGGCCCGCACGTAGCCCTCCGAATGCAACAACCCCGGCACCAGCCTGCACTCATACGTACACAGGCTCACGGCCACCCGCTCCAGCCGAGCCCACCGCCGGGACCACGCCGCCGGCGCCGGCTCGCCGCGCGTCAGGTCGTTTCGCCGCTCTCCGCAGGGCACCCGTGTTGCCCAAGGCAGCCTCCGCCCGCTCGACAAAGGTCTCGTCGGGCATCCGGCGCCCCAACTCCACCGTGTGCTTGGAGAACCGCACCCGCTCCCCGAAGTCGGCCCGACTGAGGCCGGCGTGCTCGCGTAACGCCTGGACGAAGGCCCCGAAGGTCCGCAGGCTGTCGGAGAGGTCCGGCTCCCGCTCCCCGTCGCAGGCCGTTGGGTCAGTGCTGTCGGTCATAGG
>NZ_MAUD01000731.1 GCF_001700515.1 Streptomyces lushanensis | reverse complement strand
CATACGCCGAGTTTCACGGTCACTGGTTCGGTCTCGTCGTCGACGGTGATCTGCTCGGTGTGCCCGCGTGGGACGGGTCGGTGGTGGCCTTCGCGTTCGACCCACTGCGCGAGGGCCGCAAGTCCCCGCTGGAACGCCTGCTGCGCCTTGCCCGGGCCCTTCACTGTACGCGCGGCCACGAGGGCGGGGGCCGGCTCCTCCAATGGCTTGATGCCCAGCACGGTCAGCCGTTCCTGCTGCTCGGGCAGGAGCCGCGCCCAGACGGCCGGCTGCTTCTGCTGCTGGAGCCATGTGCCGATGTCGTCGCCGTCCATGAGTACGCCGGGCTGAATGTCGGGCAGGTGGCCGTCGGCGTCGACCAGGTCGGCGAGGTTGCGGTAGTGGCGTTGCCAGTCCTGCGGCCCCGGGCAGTCCCAGTCCGGGTCGATCGCGGCGCAGCTGCGCCGCGCGCTGCTTGGCCCGTTTCGGGTCCTTGCCTAGGCCCGTCTTCGCGCCCTTGCGCCGCAGGTTGGCCATGTGCTGCCCGATGGGCACGGGACAGTCGCCGGCCGGATCGTCCCAGATGGCGTCCTGGCGGGGTGCGAGGTGCCCGGTGGCCCGCCGGTACGACCTGAGTGCGGCGAGCTTGGCCTCCCAGGCTTCCTCACCCGGCTCCCACACCATCCCGGCCTCGGGCGCGTCCAGCAGCTCCTTGCGGTGGGGGTCGAGTGCGCCGGCGCGCAGCGTCTTGCGCTGCTGGTGCACCCACCGCCCCAGGGGGAAGTCCTTCGTAACCCCGACCTCGACCTCGGTGTCGTACGGGACGGCGTACAGGCCAGTGATCTCATTCTCCTTGCGCCAGCGCAACAGGGC
>NZ_MAUD01000730.1 GCF_001700515.1 Streptomyces lushanensis | reverse complement strand
GCACGGAGGAACGCCTCGCCTACCACTCCGCGTTCGTCACCATCCGCACCCCCGCCATCAGCCAGCTCGCCACCCAGGTCCGCACCCTGATGATCCTCGGCCGCCACCAGCAGACCACCGCACGGCCCTCCCTCATCGTCACCGGACCCGCCGCAGCCGGGAAAACCACCGCCCTGCTCAACGTCGGCCGCGCCTGCCACCTCGCCCACACCCGCAAAAACCCGCCCCCGCCCGGATCAGCCCACAGCGCGGCACCCGTGGCGTACGTCCTGGTCCCTCCCGGCGCCACCGCGAAAACCCTCATCGCTGAGTTCGCCCGCTACCTCGGCATCCCTGTCACCGCCCGCATGACCCAGACCCAGATCACCGACGCCGTCTGCCACACCTACACCCAAGCGGGCGTCCAACTCGTCCTCATCGACGAAATCCACCGCCTCAACCCCCGCACCACCACCGGCGCCCAGGCCGCCGACCTACTCAAAGACCTCACCGAACGCCTGGCCGCCACGTTCGTCTACGCCGGCATCAACGTCACCGACACACCCCTGTTCAGCGGCACCCGCGGCGCCCAACTCGCCGGACGCGCCACCCTCATCACCTG
>NZ_MAUD01000729.1 GCF_001700515.1 Streptomyces lushanensis | reverse complement strand
ACCCCCCATCTCGCGCCCGTCCCCGGACGAGGGCGCCCGACTGTGATCCCCACTCCGTACTGAGCCTCCCCCAGGGGAAAGGGCTGGTCTTGTCGGCGATACGCGGTTCTCACAACATGATCACCACACCGCCTCGCGCGGTATCGGCTGCGACCCCGGACGGGCCGCCGACGGAAAGCGGAACGCCTCCGGCGCTGTCGTGGGCCCAGCAGCGACTCTGGGTACTGGCGCAGTTGGACGGCGCCGGCATCGCGTACAACGAGCCGATGGGCTTCCGTCTGCGCGGTCCGCTGGACCGCGCGACGCTGGTCCGCGCACTCGACGCGCTGGTCGCCCGGCACGAGACGCTGCGCACCCGGCTGGTGTCCGCGGAAGGCGAGCCGTACCAGCGAATCGATCCGCCGGACACCGGATTCGCCCTCGCGGTGGAGGATCTGACCTCGTGTCAGGACGTCGAAGCCCGTCTCTCCGTCCGCCGGCGCGAGGAGTCCTTCACCCCGTTCGACATGAGCCGGGGCCCGCTGGCGCGCGGCCGG
>NZ_MAUD01000073.1 GCF_001700515.1 Streptomyces lushanensis | reverse complement strand
GCGCTCTGCCGTCCGGCAGGGTGATGTCGCCGCCGAGCGGCACGAAACCCTGCCGGAGGCAGAGCGCCTCACCACCGGGTGAACTGGCCTCCGCGTACACCGGGTGGCCTTCCCGGTCGGCACGGTCGATCAGCTCCTGGAGCAGAACGGAGAGCAGGCCGTTCCGCTGCCGCGCCGGGCGGACCGCCCCGAACGAGGCGTAGTAGTGCGGAGGATCGGCAGGATGGCGCTCGGACTGGAGCCCGACGATGGTCCCCAGCGCCCCGGCGTACTCACCGAGGGCATCGGCGAACCGCCGTTCCAGCTCGTCCCCGCGCGCGTCCACCTCCTTGGAGGCCCCTGGCGGCAGAAACAGCATCACCGCGTCGCCGCACGGGGAGAGAGCCACTCCGTCGTAGTCGTGCGAGACATCGACGAAGACACGGAACAGACCGGGCAGCAATTCCGCCCGGGTCCCGTCGTCCGGAATGAGCCAGCGGGTCAGTGCATCGTCGTGGAAGGCCGCGGCCAGCAGGGCGGCCAGATCATCGGTGTCCGGTCTGGCTGGACGGCCCAGGCCCAGGACACCACGCGGCGGACTTTCGAACGTGGACAACGATTCCCTCCGGAAGGCGGTGCGGGGGCCGTGCGCTACCGCTCCTCGCCGCGGACGGCGAGTTGCTCCACCCGGGCGTGCAGGCGGTCGAGATAGTGCTCGGCCTCCGGCTTGATCAGGACACTGCGCATTACCCGTGCCGCATCGGCGTCGCGGACGATCCGCGGATGCCGGCGTACGAACGCCTCGGCGTCCGTACGGAGCACACTCAGGAAGACCGGCTCGTTGTGAGCGGTCATGCCGCCTTGCAGCAGACGTCCGGACGCCGCGTCGACGGCGGACAGCGAGGCCGGCCGGGTCGTCGGGAAGTAGGTGACGATGTCGAGATCGGGGCGCTGGTACAGCTCCAGGGCGTCCGACGACTCCAGCAGATCCGCCCACCGCAGTGCCGCGCGACGGTTGGCCGCGAGGATCGCCCCGAAGCCGTCCGGAGTCAGCGGGAGGAGCTGAAGGGTCAGCCACAGGCCCGCCGCCGCGGCTCCGGCCCGGGAGCACTCCAGGCTGATCTCGCCCAGATGCACCTCGGCGTCGGTGAAGTAGGTGTACGGCGAGTCGTGCGCGAAGTGCCGGCCAGCGCGAGGGTCGGGGAACAGCACCGCGCCGCAGCCGTACGGCTGAAGCCCGTGCTTGTGCGGGTCCACCACGACCGAGTCGCACTCCGCCACCGCCTGCCAGGGCCTCGGGTCGATGCCCTCGGGAGCGTCCGCCCGTCCCAGAAGCGCGTAGAAGCCGCCGTACGCCGCGTCGACATGCACCCGTGCCCCATATCGCCGGGCCAGGGGCAGCACCTCGTGCACCGGGTCCACAGCCCCCAGGCCCGTGGTACCCGTCGTCACCACCACCGTGCCCACCCGGCCCGTCCTGAGCAGGCTCTCCAGGGCGTCCAGATCGATGCGGCCGTACGCGTCGACCGCCACCCGGTGGCCCTCGACGCCCAGGACCTCGCACATCCGCTCATGCGTGTAGTGGCACTCCGAGCTGTAGGCCACCCCGCGGTCCGGATGCAGCCGGCGGGCCACATACAGCGCTTCGAGATTCGCCATCGTGCCGCTCGTCGTCAGGTGACCGACATGCGCGGGCAGACCGAACATCCCGGCGAGCGCGGCGATGCACTCGCGCTCCATCTCGGTGGTCGCGGGACCGCCCTCGGCCGCATGGTTGTTGGGGTTGAACAGCATCGCCGTGAGATAGCCGACGACGGCGGCGGGATGCGGCGGCTTCACCATCTGTCCGGCGTAACGCGGATGGAAGAACGGGTAGTTGTCCTCCATCCGCTTGGCGAACCGCTCGAACGCGTCGGCGAACGCCTCGTCGCCGACCTGATGTGCCGTATGTGCCTCGAAGGGACCGAACCGCTCGCCCCATTGCTCGGCCACATCCACCGCGCGCGGCAGCCAGTAGCGAAGATCCACGGTCAGCCTTCCCGGACATACGACTTGGACGGACGACTCGCACGTACGTAGGAGTACGTATACGGGTCGGCCCGCAAGCCCCGCGCAACGCGCGTCGACTCGTCCGGTATCGGCTCTTCGGGGCCGGGCGGAATGCTCTTGGGCTCCGCGCGAAATGAAGTCGACTCCCTGGGGTGGCACCGGTAGATGTGGGGCATGACATCACCCTTCGAAGACCTGCTGCCCGGCACCCGGCGAGCCCTGCTGCACCGCATCGCCCTCGCACAGACCGCAGGACGCGCTCCCTCGCTGGTCGCGGCGGTGGCGCGCGAGGGACGGATGGTCTGGACGGACTCCCGTACCTGTGTGGACGGACATGCCCCGGACGCCGACACCCAGTACCGCGTCGGGTCGATCACCAAGACCTTCACCGCCGTACTGGTGCTGCGGCTGCGCGACGAGGGGCTGCTCGATCTCGGTGATCCCCTGGAGAAGCACCTTCCGGGCACAGGAGTGGGTGAGGTCACCGTCGCCCAGCTTCTCGACCACACCGCGGGGCTGGCCGCCGAGAGCCCGGCGCCCTGGTGGGAGCGGACACCGGGCTCGGTGCGCCCGGAACTCTCCGATGTCCTCGGCGAGCGGCCCGTGCTCCACCCCGCAGGACGCCGTCACCACTACTCCAACCCGGGCTACGCCCTGCTCGGTTCGCTGATCGAGGCGGTGCGGGGCGCGTCCTGGGAGGAGGTGCTGCGGCGAGAGATCCTGGAACCGCTGGGAATGAGCCGTACCACCACCCGGCCCGTGGTCCCGCACGCCGGAGGCTGGGCCGTGCATCCCTGGGCGGATGTGATGCTGCCCGAGCCCGCCATGGATCTCGGGCTGATGGCCCCGGCCGGTCAGCTCTGGTCGACAGCCGCCGATCTCTGCCGCTTCGCCGGGTTTCTCGCCGAGGGCGATGCCAAGGTCCTGAGCCCGGAGTCCGTACGGGAGATGCGGGCACCGTCCGCTCCACCGGAGGCCGGGCAGTGGGACGGCGGCTATGGGCTCGGCGTGCAGTTGGCCCACCGGGGCGGTCGCAGCCTGGCCGGGCATACGGGGTCGCTGCCCGGCTTTGTCGCCTCTCTCTGGGTCGGTGTGGAGGACGGGGTGGCAGCGGTGGTGCTCGCCAACGCCACCTCGGGACCGGTCGTCGGGCTGGTCGCCTCGGATCTGATCGGGATCGTGGTGGAGGCAGAGCCCCGGATCCCTGAGCCCTGGCGTCCGCTGCCGACGGTTGATCAGAAGCTGCTGGAGCTGACCGGACCGTGGTACTGGGGTACGCAGCCCTTCGGGCTGAAGCTGACGGCGGACCGAGGCGTGGAACTGCGTCCGCTGCGCGGCGGTGGGCGAGGCTCACTCTTTGGCATGCAGCCGGACGGCACCTGGACGGGGCGTGACGGCTATTACGCGGGGGAGACCTTGCGTGTGGTGCGTCGGGCGGACGGTTCTGTGGACCATCTCGACCTCGGTTCGTTCGTCTTCACCCGTCAGCCGTATGACGCCGCGGCGGATGTGCCCGGTGGCGTGGACGACGGAGGCTGGCGTGGTCTGACGCCGTGAAACAAGCCGGATGTTTCACGTGAAACAGGCGAGGGCGGTCTTTCCGGTGTATGGCGCACACCTCGGATCCTGGACTTCTCGGACGCGCGGATCCTGCCGGCTCCATGAAGGCGTCGGTCAGAGCTGGAGCTTGAAGCCCACATGAGAGGCGGTGAAGCCCAGCCGTTCGTAGAAGCGGTGGGCATCGGTCCGGCTCGCGTCGGATGTGAGCTGGACCAGCTGACAGCCCTGGCGGCGGGATTCATCGATCGCCCACTCGATGAACCGAGTGCCGAGCCCGCTGCCACGCTCATCGCCATGCACGCGTACGCCCTCGATGATCGAACGGAGGGCACCGCGCCGGGAGAGTCCGGGAACGAGGGTGAGCTGGAGCGTCCCGACCACCCGGCCCTCGCGCACAGCCACCATCAATTGCTGGTTCGGGTCGCGGGCCAGACGCTCATAGGCCGCGGCATACGGGGTGAGGTCGTCCTGGGACTCACGCTGGGCGCCCAGTGGGTCGTCCGCGAGCATCGCCACGATGGCGGTCAGGTCGTCGAGGGCGGCGGGCCGTATCTCCAGGTCGCTCATGATCCGCAGACTACGCCGGAGGCGGAGCGGACGGCCCCGAGGCTTCCCGCGATGGCTTCCCGCGCTCCCGACCGGATGGGGGAGTCGGCACCACAAGGGGCCGTCGTATGGTTCAGCCTGCGCGATTCAGCCCGTCGCCAGGTTCAGCGGCGCGAACCGCCTGGTCCAGTCACCGGGCAGATCCGGGATGCCGTGGACCATTGTCGTGGTACGGGTCGTCGGCGCCAGACCGTGCTCCTTCACCCAGCCCAGCAGTTCCTCATGGCGTACATCGATCACCGTACGCACCGGCCGGTGCGGTCCGGGGCCGAGTGAAGCGACCAGCGAGCAGATCAGCGCTTTCGCGGTCTCCGTGTTGTCGGCGACCAGCGGGCCGATCACATGCGCCTCCTGAGTGGGCCAGACCGCGCCGTATCCGATGAGCCCGGAGCTGTCCTCCGCGACTCCGAGCCGGTCCGCGAAGGCAGGGAGGCGGGCGATCATATGGGTGCGGTCGACCCCGAAGATCCCGGTGTCCAGACGCACGATCGTCGGCAGATCGCCGGCGGCAGCGGGCCGCGTCATCACTGATGGCGCGGTCTCCGGAGACCGGAAGTGCCCCAGCACCGTCTCGGTCTCGGTGACAGCGGTGAAGCCGAGCTGTTGATAGAGCGGTCGGCCGTACTGCGTGGCATGCAGCATGAGCGGGGTGCCTCCGGCCTCGCGCATCGCATGAGTCATCAGCCGCCGTCCGAGTCCCTGCCGGGCATGGCGCCCGGCGACCAGCATCATGCCGATCGCCGCGAGTCCCCGTGCGGCGCCCGAGGATCCGTACGAGGTGATCACACAGACGGCGGCGAGGCCCTTGCCCTCAGGGGCATCGATGCCGTATCCGGTGCTCGCCGTCAGCAGCAGACCCCATCTGTGCTCCTCCCGGGCCCACCCACGGTCCTCGGCGAGATCCGCACAGGAGACGAGGTCATCCAAGGTGAGACGGCGGATGGGCAGCACGGAGAGTGATGTCGGCATGGGGATCAGGCTGTCGCAGCCGATGATCGTTCGTCCACCGGTTTGCGGGAAGTTGGTACAGCCCTGAGGCGTCGCCCGCGCCGGGTCAGTCCCCAGGGCTTGAGCACCGAGATCGCGGTCATCAGGAGATAGGCGGAGGTGGCCACCGAGGGCGCGGCGACCAGGCTCGGGTCGGGTATCCCCGTGGCCGCGGCTGTATGGATGCCCGGCCGCAGGGCGAAGACCGTGGCGCCGAAGGTGATCAGTGTGAGCCAGAACTTGATCCACACCCATCGATGCCGGGCCAGACCCCACGGTGTACCGAGCGAGAGCACCAGTCCGCTGATCAGCGCGAGCAGGGCCACCGGGATGATCGGCCAGTCGACGAGGATCTTCATGGCCCGGTAAGCGGTCCGGGTGGTGGTGGCGTCGCTTGTGCGGAAGGCGGTCACGCCGAGTGTCAGCAGACCGACCGTGAGCCCGAGCCAGCTCACAGACGTAGCGACATGGACGACCAGGAGGGCCCGGCGGACGGGCCGTTTGAGGTGTTTCACGTGAAACACGGTGCCCTGCGGCCGACAGAAGGGCGTCTGACGACGGGAGTAACCGTACGTACTAACCTCGGCGTACATGGCGAGCGTACGCAGACTGCATCTCTTCGACCTTGATGGAACACTCATCCGCGGTTCGGCCGCCGCGGTGGAGATCTCACGGCAGCTCGGGCTGAGCGCCGAGATCGCCGAGCTGGAGAGCGAGTTCCTCTCCCGGGGGATGGCCCCGGATGAGTTCGCGGTACGGGCGAGGGCGCTCTGGGCCGATCTGACCATGGAGCAGGTAGCGGCGGCCTTTGAGGGAGCGCCCTGGCTGACCGGGATACGGGAGGTCTGGGCGGATATCCGGAGCCAAGGAGATTACTGTGCCGTTATCTCCCTCTCGCCCGACTTCTTTGTCACACGGCTGCTGGACTGGGGCGCGCATGCCGCCCATGGTTCGCGCTGGCCGGTTCTGCCTTTCAGCGAGCCGGTCGACCGGGCGGGCATTCTCAACCCGGCGGCCAAAGTGAAGATCGCGAACCGGCTGTGTGCAGAGTTCGGGGTAAGCCTGGACGACTGCGTTGCGTACGGTGATTCCATGTCGGACGCCGAGATCTTCGCGGCGGTGCCCAGGGCGGTGGCGGTGAATGCGGACCACCATCTGTCGGGGCTCGCCACGCACACGTACAGCGGCGGCGATCTGCGTGAGGCCTATGAACTGGTTTGCCCCGCGCGGTGACCCACGTGCCTCCCGGACAGTAATACGCTGACCCGAGGGCCGTGGGAAACGCGGCTGGAAACCGCGAATGGGCACAGGAGCAATGCAGCCTAACGGTAAATCCGGTACGGATGGCCGCACTTCACGCTCTTTGTCCCATCCGTCGACGTTCCCTGTCATGCTGCGACGGCAGGGAACGGGAGCGCGGCGGAGGCTAATGTGGGCTGCCAACAGTCCTAGTCGAGCGGGGAATTGCTAGCGTATTCCGGGCCAGCGGAAGTGCGCAGACCGACCGAAAGATGTTCGAGGCGAGGCACACCATGGACGCTCCGACCACCACGTCGGCCGACAACGGCACTTCCGGAGACGGCGGAAAGGGCGGCTGGTTCGCTCCCCGCAGGACGCCGAGTGCCGAGGGCCGCAGTGACTCCGGCACGGCAGGCGGACCGGCAGGCGATGCGGCACAGCCGGCCGGCCGGGGGCGAATACGCGTGCCGAGTCGCTCACTCGCCTCCATACGCCCGGTCGGTTCCGGGGCGACGCGTCCCGCGCGGCCATCGCGTGAAGGACCCGCAGGGCATGACGCGCGTACGGAGACCGTCCCCGGCCCTCCGGCACCGGTGGACGAAGTTCCCGACGCCTTTCGCCCGCGCGCCAAGGGATCCCGTGGCGGTGACGGACCGGCCGCGCATCCGCCGGTCCCCGAGGGCCCCGTCACCACGGCCGAGACGGACAGAGAGCGGGGACCCGTCTCACAGGCCGCCGCGGAGGCCGCCGTACGGTCCGCCGTCGGCCGACCGGAGCCCGCCCCGCCGATCCCGGCTCAGCCGCTCCCCTCGGAGTCGGCCTCGGCCCCGTCGGCCACGGCCCCGACCGATCCCGTAGGACCTCCCGAGGCGCGCCCCCAGGCCGTACAGGAGACCACCGGGCCACCGGCACGGCCGAGGCAGCCGGAGCCGGACGCGCAGGGGCGTGCTTCCGAGCCGGAGGCCACGGACACGCGTGTCCCCCAGCCGGACGCCGTCGAGACCAGCCGTACCGAGACCAGCCGCACCGAGGCTGGCCCCGCCGAGACCGGCCGCACCGAGACGGGCGCCTCCGAGCTCCGGACGGCCGGGCCGCTGCCGCAGGAGGTCCCGGTATCGGCCGCGCTGCCTCCGGAAGCTCCGCCGGCGGCCCCCGCCACCCAGCCGTCCGTCGCCGCACCCACGCCCTCCCTCTTCCCGGAGGACCGCAACGCGTCCCCCGACGCGATCCTCATCCGCCGCACGCTGGAGGAGGTCGCTCCTGTCGCCGACCAGCTCACCTCCTACTTCTACGCCCTTCTCTTCGTCCGCCATCCGGATCTGCGCAATCTGTTCCCCGCGGCCATGGACGCCCAGCGCGACCGCCTTCTCAAGGCGCTGCTCACCGCCGCCGAGCACATGGACACCCCCGACGTCCTGACGGGCTATCTGCGCCAGCTGGGCCGTGGGCACCGTAAGTACGGCACACAGCCGACGCACTACCCGGCCGTGGGCGAGGCCCTGATCGGCGCGCTGACCCGCTACGGCTCCGCCATCTGGGACGAAGAGACCGAGGGCGCCTGGGTCAGGACGTACACGACCATCTCGCAGATCATGATCGACGCCGCCGCCGAGAACGAACTGCACGCTCCGGCCTGGTGGCAGGCCGAAGTGGTCTCGCACGAGCTGCGCACCGCCGACATCGCCGTCGTCACCGTCCGGCCCGACCAGCCGTACCCCTTCCTCGCGGGGCAGTACACGAGTCTGGAGACGCCCTGGTGGCCCCGGGTCTGGCGGCACTACTCCTTCGCCTCGGCACCGCGCCCGGACGGACTGCTCTCCTTCCATGTCAAGGCCGTCCCGGCGGGCTGGGTCTCCAACGCCCTGGTCCATCGCGCCGGTCCCGGTGATGTGCTCCGTCTCGGACCGCCCGCCGGCTCGATGATCGTCGACCACAGCAGCCACAACGGTCTGCTCTGTCTGGGCGGAGGCACCGGCATCGCGCCCATCAAGGCGCTTGTCGAGGATGTCGCCGAGCACGGCCACCGGCGCCCGGTCGAGGTCTTCTACGGTGCGCGCAGCGATCAGGACCTGTACGACATCGAGACGATGCTGCGGCTGGAGAGCGAGCATTCGTGGCTCTCCGTACGCCCGGTGGTCGCGGAGGGCCCCAGCCTGGGCCTCACGGGACAGCTTCCCGAGGCGGTGCGCGAGCACGGTCCGTGGCATGAGTACGACGCGTATCTGTCCGGTCCGCCGGGGATGATCCGCAGCGGCCTCGACGCGCTCAAGGGCGCCGGGATCCCGTCCGAGCGGATCCGCCACGACTCCCTCGAAGAGCTGGTGGCCGCCGCCAACTGAGCCGGCCGGGCAGGAACGGGTCCTCAGCCGAGATCGGGGGCGTGCATCGCGCGCACGCCCTCGATGTTGCCGTCGAGATAGTGCCGCAGCGAGAGCGGTACGAGATGGACGGCGGCGATCCCGACCCGGCTGAACGGCACCCGGACGATCTCGTACTCCCCGCAGGGCTCGTCCACCTCGGGGCCGTGCCGCAGGGAGATGTCCATCGACTCCAGCCGGCAGACGAAGAAGTGCTGCACCTTGACGCCGGTCACGCCGCCGTCGGCGATATGTTCCACGGTGTCGACGAAGCACGGCACCACATCGATGATCTTGGCGCCCAGCTCCTCGTGGACTTCGCGGTGGAGGGCGTCGACGACGGTGGAGTCCGTCGTCTCGACCCCGCCGCCGGGTGTGATCCAGTAGGGATCCACGCCTGGCTTGGTGCGTTTGATCAGGATCAGGTCGTCGCCGTCGAGCAGGATGGCGCGTGCGGTGCGCTTGACCACGGGCCGTTCGGTCATGGGAAGAGGTTCGCCCGTGGCACCGGTTCTGAAACGCCCGCCGGCCCTGCTGTCACCAGTCCACCGCAGCACGCAGCAGCCACTCGTGCGCGCGTGCGACCGGAGGCAGCGCGAGCGTGCCGGTGCGTACGACCAGGAAATAGGTGCGCAGCGGAGGCACCGGCGGGTCGAGAAGCGCGACCACCTCGCCCCGCTCCAGCGGGCCCTCGCAGAGATAGCGGGGCAGGACGGCCAGTCCGGCGCCCGCCGCCGCGCATTCCAGCACGGCCCGCAGATCGGGCGCGATCACCGTGCCCGCGGCGGCCGGCGGGGAGTCGAAGACGGACGCCCAGTAGCGGGAGACGAGCGGCAGCGACTCGTGCACCTCCACCACCGGGAGCTGCTCCAGCACCACATGGCCCTCGCGCAGAACCGTATGGCCCAGCCGTGCCGCCCAGCGGGGCGCCGCGACCAGGACATGCTCCTCGTCGCAGAGCGGAGTCGACGTCAGCAGTCCGCCGCGGGGCCGGGCCGTGGTGATGGCCAGATCATGGTGTCCGGCGGCCAGCCCCTCCAGGGTCTCCTCGGCATTGGCGCAGAACGAGGTGCGCAGCGCGAGGCCATGGGCGGTGAGTGGGATGAGCGCCGGCAGCGCGCGTACGGACGTGAACTCCGGTGGCCCCGCCAGATGGAGCGTCCGTGCGCCGGACTCCTCGTCGAGGCCGGTCTCGGCGATCTCGATCAGAGCGTCGAGATGGGGTGCCGCCCGGTGCGCGAGTTCGTCGCCGATCGTCGTGGGTGTCACCCCACGGGCCTGGCGCAGGAAGAGCGGACGGCCGAGCTGCCGTTCGAGAGTTCTGATCTGGCCGGTCACCGCGGGCTGGGAGAGACCGAGCAGCGCCGCGGCCCGGGTGAAGGAGCCGGCGCGGTGCACGGTGACAAAGGTGCGCAGCAGAGCCAGGTCCATGTCCCGCTCTCCCGTCCCGTACCTCGCCCCCGCGGCATCTTCGGGCCGTCAACTATAAATAAGTCGATAGCTTGCTGTCGCTACTGTGATTGGACACTGACGCAGAGTCAACTAGCCTTGTGCAAGTGGTTCTCCGCGCGTGGAACCTGGGACGGTCCGAGCCATGAGGGGGGAGGCTCGGACCGTCCTCATCCGGTGAACGCCGCCCTCCACGGACCCGGACCGGGACAGGGCCCGGGTCCTGTCCGAGCGCAGAGGGCCCCGGCGTCAGCGGGTCGCTCCGTCCAGGGCGCGCAGCACATCCGCGACCAGGTCCTCGGCGTCCTCGGCGCCGACGGAGAACCGGATGAAGCCTTCCGGTACGGCGTCGCCGCCCCACCGGCCGCGCCGCTCGGCCGTGGACCGTACGCCGCCGAAGCTGGTCGCGTCGTCCACCAGCCGCAGCCCGGCGAGAAAACGCTCGGCCCACTCGCGGTCGGGCAGTACGAACGAGACCACGGAGCCGAAGCGCCGCATCTGCCGCGAGGCGACGGGGTACGAGGGATCGCTCGGCAGCCCGGGATAGCGCAGCCCGCTCACCTCGGCACGTTCCAGCAGCGTCCGCGCCACCACCAGCGCGCTCGCGCACTGACGGTCGGCCCGGAGCTGGAGCGTGGCCAGCGAGCGGTGCGCGAGCCAGGCCTCCATCGGCCCCGGGATCGCTCCGACGACCTTGCGCCAGCGCCGTACACCCGCCGCGAGCTCCGGATCGGCGCTGGTCACATGGCCCAGCAGGATGTCGCCATGGCCTGTCATGCCCTTGGTGTCACTGGCCACCGAGAAGTCCGCGCCGAGCTCCAGGGGCCGCTGGCCGAGCGGTGTGGCGAGCGTGTTGTCGACCGCGACCAGCGCGCCCGCGGCATGCGCCTCCCGCACCAGCCGTCGTATGTCGCAGACGTCGAGGCCGGGATTGGACGGAGTCTCGATCCAGAGCAGCCGCGCGCCGGCCAGAACGCCGAGCTGGGCATCGCCGCCGGTCGGCGCCGTCCGCACCGTCACGCCGTACGCCTCAAGGCGTTCGCGCAGCAACGGCAGGGCCTGGTAGCCGTCGCCCGGCAGTACGACCGTGTCGCCGGCCCGGAGCTGGGAGAAGAGCACCGCCGAGATCGCGGCCATCCCGGAGGCGAAGACCACGGTCTCCACCGGCTTCCCCGGCGCTTCCAGCTCGCCGATGGCCCGCTCCAGATGGGTCCAGGTCGGATTGTCGTCCCGGCCATAGGTGTACGGGCCGGTCGGTTCGCCCGGCAGATGGTAGTGGGCGGCGAAGACCGGGCCAGGCAAGGTCGGTTCATAGGTGACCGGGTCGGGCAGCCCGGCCCGTACCGCCCGAGTGCCGTCCCCGATACCCGGGTTGTTCCCGTTCATGCCGCCTCCTCCTCGATGGTGTCCCGTACGGCGGAGAGCAGTCCTTCGCTCGCCGCCTCCACCAGCTCCAGACACTCCTCGAAGCCGGTGATGTCCCCGTAGTACGGATCGGGCACGCCCAGATCGCCGGTCGCCTCCGCGGCGGGGTCGTACGAGCGCAGCAGCCGCACCTTCGCGGCGTCGGCGGCGGTGGGCGCGAGCTGTCGCAGCTCGCGCAGATGACCTTCGTCCAGCGCGATCACCAGATCGAGACGGGAGAACCACGAGGCGTGGAACTGCCGTGCGGTGTGATCGTTCTCATAGCCGTGCGCGTCCAGTACGGCCACGGCGCGCGGGTCGGCTCCGTCGCCCTCGTGCCAGCCGCCGGTTCCGGCGCTGTCCGCCTCGACCAGCCCGTCGAGACCGGCCTCGCTCAGCCGCGCGCGGAAGACGGACTCGGCGATGGGCGAGCGGCAGATGTTGCCGGTGCAGACGAAGCAGACGCGGTACGGGCGGTCAGTCATTGTCGTCGGGGAGCACCATGTGCAGCGCCCACGACACGATCGAGATGATCAGACCGCCGAGCACGGCGGTCCAGAAGCCGTCGACCTGGAAGCTCAGGTCCAGCTTGTCGGCGAGCCACGAGGTCAGCAGCAGCATCAGGGCGTTGACCACGAGCGTGATCAGTCCGAGCGTGAGGATGAACAGCGGCAGTGTCAGGAGCTTCACCACCGGCTTGACTATGAAGTTCACCAGCCCGAAGACCAGGGCGACGAGCACCAGTGTCAGGGCCTGCTTGCCGGTGCTGTCACCGGTCAGAGTGATGTCCTTGACCAGCCAGATCGCCACGGCGAGAGCACCCGCGTTGGCGATCGTCTTGACTACGAAATTCTTCATGGTCTGATCGTGGCATGAAGGCATTCCGACTGGACGAGCTGGAGGCGGAGCGTGCCGCCAACGACGGGGCGTATCTGCAGTTTCTGCGGGAACGCAATATGTCAGTGGGCCTCTACGCCCTGGAGGCCGGTGAGATCGACCCGCAGCAGCCGCACCGGCAGGACGAGGTGTACTTCGTCGTGAGCGGCCGGGCGTCGATCACCGTCGGAATGGAGACGACCCAGGTCGGCCGGGGCAGCGTCGTGTACGTACCGGCGGGGGTCGCGCACAAGTTCCACCACATCACCGAGGATCTAAGGGTGATGGTGGTGTTCTCTCCGCCTGAGAGCTGACCGCCCGAGACCTGAGAGCTGACCGCCCGAGAGCTGACCGCCTGACAGGAAATCGACCGACGGGGAATCGACCAGGGAATCGACCGGCCTTCTCCGGGCTGCCTTCTTCTCAGGGCTGCCTCAGGGTCGGATCAGGGGAGAGCGGGGGCGGCACGGGCTCCGCCACCGCCCCCTCGGCTCTAGCATCGATGGTGCAAGGGCAGATACATGAGTCACTCGGTGAAGCGAGGTAAGGACGATGGCGGTTCGGGAGCTACTCACGGGGTTGCCCTGGTGGGTGAAGTGGATCGCGGTGCCCGTGATCGCCGTCGTCGTGTTCGGTGGACTGATCATGAGCGTGGTCGCGTTTGTGATCGGCGTGCTCTTCAAGCTGCTGATCTTTGTGGCACTTGTCGGCGGACTCATCTATGTCGTACGGAAGTTCATGTCCTCGTAGGTCCCGTCCGGCCCCGTCCTGCCAAGGCCCCGCTTCCCAGGGCCCGCTTCCCAGGGCCCGTCCGGCCCCGCTTCCCAGGCCCCGGTCCTGTCCGGGCCTTGTCCGGTCCCGGGCCCTGTCCGGTCGTCGCCGGGCGGCCGGCAGGGACCCCGCGGACGGGACCGACGCGGACTTGTAGGACAGACCGCGCGTACGGCCGTTAGCCCGCGCGAGGGAAAGGTGAACCGGAAACCATCCCGGGGAGCGGCCTGCCCCTAGAGTGACAAATCCCACCGTTCCCCGGTCCCCTCAGGGGCGCGGCGGGCGCGCGGGGGCGGCCCCCGCGGG
>NZ_MAUD01000728.1 GCF_001700515.1 Streptomyces lushanensis | reverse complement strand
GCACTCCCCCGACTCGCCCGGCCCCTGAGCCCGAGAGCGTACCGGGCGAGTCGGGGGAGTGCGGGCTGTGGTGAGAGCTCTGACGGCCAGTGATCCGGAGCAGGTGGGGCCGTACCGGATCACGGGCCTACTGGGCGTCGGCGGGATGGGCCGGGTCTATCTCGCGGCCTCCCCGGGCGGGCGGCAGGTGGCCGTGAAGGTCATCCGGCCGGAGCTGGCGGACGAGCCCGGCTTCCGGGAGCGGTTCGCGCGCGAGACATCCGCCGCGCAGGCCGTCAGCGGTGCCTTCACCGCCGCTGTTGTCGGCGCGGATCCGCAGGGCGCGGCGCCCTGGCTGGCCACGCTGTACGTACCGGGCCTCTCGCTCGCCGAGGCGGTCGCGCGGCACGGAACACTGCCGGAACCGTCGGTGTACGCCCTGGGCGCCGGCCTCGCCGAGGCCTTGCAGGCCATCCACGCCGCGGGGCTGATCCACCGCGACCTCAAGCCCTCGAACGTCCTGCTCGCCGCCGACGGACCTCGCGTCATCGAC
>NZ_MAUD01000727.1 GCF_001700515.1 Streptomyces lushanensis | reverse complement strand
GTGCGGGGGACGGGGCGGTGAGCACGTCCCCCGCCCCGTCCCCCGCCTCTTCGTCCGACCGGACCGGCCTGCCCCTGCCGGTCAGCCCGACGTCGAGCTCGGGCTCGGAGCGGGAGCGGCCCGTAGCGTCCCGCCGACCAGAAGCGATTCCGCGCACTGGGCCGGGGCAGGGGTGCCCACCGACCGTCCCACCTCGCGGCATGTCACCGTCATGGTGATCCGGCCGTCGGCGGGCACCACGATCGGGGTGACGAAGTGGTAGTCCTGGTCACGGAAGTTCTGCAGGGCGAGCCTCAGAAGGGTTTGGCCCTCGGCGGCGATGACGACGCTGCCCGAGTCGCCCTGCGGGTTCTGCACCACCAGGTCGGTCAGCTCGAACAGCTGACCCGCCGGGACCTCGTACACGGTCTTGGCCGTCGGATCCCCGCCCACCGAGTCCTTGACCTCGGTCTGGGCGCTCTTGGGCTCTCCGAAACCGCCGCCGCTGCCGCTGCCACCAACGCTGCCGCCACCACCGCCC
>NZ_MAUD01000726.1:328-662 GCF_001700515.1 Streptomyces lushanensis | reverse complement strand
TCGACCGTGCCGACCGGGAAGGCCACCCGGTGTACGCGGAGGCCAGTTCACCCGGTGGTGAGGCGCTCTGCCTCCGGCAGGGTTTCGTGCCGCTCGGCGGCGACATCACCCTGCCGGACGGCGGCCCGTCCCTGCGTCCGCTGTGGCGGGACCCGCGGTGAGGGGCGACGAGCACATCCACTTCTGGACCGCGGCCGAGGTCGCGAACGGTGAGGTGCCGGAGCGGCATCTGCCGCATCTGAGCGCCGTTCTGGAGTGGAGCGGCGACTTCCTGGTGTCCGGCCATCCGGAGCTGGGCCGGAGCGGCCCGGTGTGCCCGTACACCCAGCCCTCT
>NZ_MAUD01000726.1:0-281 GCF_001700515.1 Streptomyces lushanensis | reverse complement strand
CAAGGCCAAGGACGAGTTCGTGGCCGACGGCCTGATGATCGGGCAGTTCCATCCGGTGTGCGAGGAACCGGGCCTGTGGAACTCCCTGTTCCGTCCCCTGCGCGCTCCCGTACCGCTCCTGGCGGTCCGTAAGCTCCTGGTCTTCGATCTTCCCTTCCTGCTCGGCGACGATACGCACATGGACCACTATCTGCGCCGGTTCGCCCCGGACATCCCGGCCCGGGTCCGCGGCCAGTTGGTCAGCCGAGTGGTGTCCTGATCGCACGCGCCCCACCCCCACC
>NZ_MAUD01000725.1 GCF_001700515.1 Streptomyces lushanensis | reverse complement strand
GGCCTGGTTCGTGGGCTACACGCCCAACATGTCGGGTGCGGTCTGGGTCGGTGACCCGCGGCACTCCAGGAAGATGGTCGACATCACCATCGGCGGCGAGTACCAGGACAAGGTCTTCGGTGGCGAGGTTCCGGGACCGATCTGGAAGGACGCGATGTCCGGCGCGCTGGACGGCAGGCCGGCTCCGGGCTTCAACGAGATCAGCATCCCGGACGCGCCGAAGGCTCCGGAGGAGGACCCGAACAAGCCGGGCGCCGACGCGGGCCAGGACAACGCCGGGCAGGACAACGGCGGCCAGGACGGCAGGCCTGGCGGCACCGAGAATCCGTTCCCGGGCGGACCTGGTGGAACGGGCGGGCCGACCGGCTCGGTTCCGCCGGGGCTGCTGGGCGGCGGTCAGAACGGCGGCGGGAACGGTAACAACGGCCAGGACGGCGGCGGGAACTTCCCGTAGGCGCGGAAGGCGCGGGGCGGGACGTACGACGTGGCGGAGGCGCCCGGTC
>NZ_MAUD01000724.1 GCF_001700515.1 Streptomyces lushanensis | reverse complement strand
CTCGGGGGAGCGGAGGCTCCCGGCGGAGCGGGCGGACGCCGAGGCGGCGTTCACCGCCTACGTCCAGGAGCGCCGTGCCTCCCTGTACGCCACCGCCTACCACCTCACCGGCGACCGGTTCGAGGCCGAGGACCTGCTCCAGAGCGCCCTCTTCTCGACATACCGGGCGTGGGACAGGATCAGCGACAAGGCCGCGGTCGGGGGCTACCTGCGGCGCACGATGACCAATCTGCACATCAGCGCCTGGCGCAGGCGCAAGCTCAACGAGTATCCGACGGAGGAGCTGCCGGAGACGGCGGGCGACACCGACGCGATGCGCGGCACGGAACTGCGCGCGGTGCTCTGGCAGGCGCTCGCCCGGCTTCCGGAGCTCCAGCGCACGATGCTGGTACTGCGCTACTACGAGGGCCGCACCGATCCGGAGATCGCGGACATCCTCGGCATCAGTGTCGGCACGGTGAAGTCGAGCATCTGGCGGTCGCTCCGCCGGCTGCGCGAGGACGAGGTCCTCAGCTTCGGCCGTGACGAGGAGGAGTCCTTCGGCGAACTGGTCGCCTGAGGATCGCGGGGGGAAGCACGGGGGAACAGGGGGAGCACGGG
>NZ_MAUD01000723.1 GCF_001700515.1 Streptomyces lushanensis | reverse complement strand
GTCCGGGGGCGGCGGCGGACCGCCCGCCGGTCCGCCGCCGCCCCCGGACTCCACCGGGCATGTCCAGCTGCCGCCCGGCGGGCTGGTGCCGGTCCCCGCGCCGCCGCCCGCTCCCGGCGGAGGCACGGGCACCGCGACGCTCGCCGTCCTGCTCATCGGTCCGGCCGGCGCGGGCAAGACGACCGTCGCCCGCCACTGGGCGATGAGCCGCCGTGTGCCCACCGCGCACATCAGCCTCGACGACGTCCGGGAGTGGGTCTGCTCGGGCTTCGCCGACCCGCAGAGCGGATGGAACGACCATTCCGAGGCGCAGTACCGGCTGGCCCGCCGCACCTGCGGCTTCGCCGCGCGGAACTTCCTGGCCAACGGCATCTCCTGCATCCTCGACGACGCGGTCTTCCCCGACCGCCCGGTCGTCGGGCTCGGCGGCTGGAAGCGCCATGTCGGTCCCGGGCTGCTGCCGGTCGTCCTGCTGCCGGGACTGGAGATCGTGCTGGAGCGCAACGCCGAGCGCACCGGCAACCGCAGGCTCTCCGACGAGGAGGTGGCGGGCATCCACGGCCGGATGGCCGGCTGGTACGGCTCGGGGCTGCCCATCATCGACAACTCCAAGTACGACGTGGAGACCACCGCCCGGATACTGGACGACGTCCTGGCCCGCGCCCTGGCGAGCCCGCCGAACTGGTGAGCGCCCTTCCCGGCGCCTTCCCCGGGCCCGCCCGGACCCTCCCGGGCC
>NZ_MAUD01000722.1 GCF_001700515.1 Streptomyces lushanensis | reverse complement strand
GCGAACAGGGTGGCGAGACGCGCGCCGGCGGCGAGGACCACCGCGGAGCGCGCGAGTGAGAGACCTCTGAAGGATTTTCCTGGCATCTTCGGTTGCTTTCCCCTCTTCGCGCCGACGGCGCCTCTGACGGTTTCGCTTGGATTGAAGGGGAAGGTCTAGACCTTGTCAAGTACCGCACGAGCCCGGCCAGTTGCCGCCACGGGCGGCTGCCGGGAAGCCGGG
The DNA here is from genome assembly GCF_001700515.1 of Streptomyces lushanensis. GTDB lineage: Bacteria > Actinomycetota > Actinomycetes > Streptomycetales > Streptomycetaceae > Streptomyces > Streptomyces lushanensis. The sequence continues at coordinate 242 of NZ_MAUD01000722.1, read as the reverse complement.
GCCGGCCCGGTGTTCCGCGCGGGTCCACCGGGCGACCTTGTGTCATGGTTGGCCTGTCCATGACCATGGAGCGCCAGTGTCATGTCACCGACGCAGCCGTGGAAGGGACCCCCTCATGCCCCAGCACCCCACAGGCATGCCCCGCAGAGCCGTCCTGTCCGCCACCGTCGCGACCGCCGTGGTCGGCGTGCCGGCGGTCGCGACGGTGGCGGACAGGACGGCTCTGCGGGGCATGCCTGTGG
>NZ_MAUD01000721.1:258-914 GCF_001700515.1 Streptomyces lushanensis | reverse complement strand
CCGTTCGGGCCGCCCCACTGGATCTCGGTCTTGTAGGTAGCCATTTCCTTGTTCCTTTCGACGTACAGGCGAGGCTGTGCTCGGCAGCAGGTCGGCTCTGCCGCGCGGCCATCCTGCTCCACGGCCCCCCGTCCGGTCCCGACCGGCAGCGGGGCATCGGCGCGGAATCAGCCGTTCGGCGGCAGCGGCTCAACAGGGCCGAGGGAACGACCGGGCGCCCACAGAGTGCGTCGCCCGTCAGAGCCCGCAGCCGGTGCGCGTACGCGAAGAGCTCGCGCACCGGCTGCGGGCTCTGACGGGCGACGCACTCTGTGGGCGCCCGGTCGTTCCCTCGGCCCTGTTGAGCCGCTGCCGCCGAACGGCTGATTCCGCGCCGATGCCCCGCTGCCGGTCGGGACCGGACGGGGGGCCGTGGAGCAGGATGGCCGCGCGGCAGAGCCGACCTGCTGCCGAGCACAGCCTCGCCTGTACGTCGAAAGGAACAAGGAAATGGCTACCTACAAGACCGAGATCCAGTGGGGCGGCCCGAACGGGCAGTGGCGGGCCGACCAGGACCTGAGCATCCAGCTCCAGCACCGTGGGGCGACCGTCCCGCAGGACGGCGGTGTTCCGCACCCGGGTACGGCAGTCACCTGGACCGGCCCCCAGGGCAACGG
>NZ_MAUD01000721.1:0-194 GCF_001700515.1 Streptomyces lushanensis | reverse complement strand
CGGCCGGTATCCGTGAAGACATCGTCACCGGCCACGCCCGGTGACGGTCTCAAAGCCGAACACAGCAGACGACACAGCATCCTCCGACCCGGACGACGTCCCGGCCGAAGAGTCGGCACAGTCGGCCCCGATCGAGACGGCCCGTATCCAGCCGCCCACGGATACGACGCCATCCGCGCCCGGCGCGATGCCTG
>NZ_MAUD01000720.1:583-823 GCF_001700515.1 Streptomyces lushanensis | reverse complement strand
CCGCCGGCTCCGTGTCCTCGGCCTCCACGAGGTCCGCGAGGTTCTGCGGAGTCACCGCGTCCGGTGCCAGCACCGAATTGGGCGGCGGCACGTCCTCGCCCGAGTAGCCGGGCTCCAGCCGCAGATCCTCCGCCTCCGTGGGCAGCAGATCGCCGGGGCCCATGTCGCCGGGCCTGAGCCGCTCGCTCCAGGGCACCCACTCCGGCGCCAGCAGGGCGTCGGGGCCCGGCAGCAGCACCG
>NZ_MAUD01000720.1:0-523 GCF_001700515.1 Streptomyces lushanensis | reverse complement strand
GCCGTCCTGGCGAGGTCTACCGCCTCGACGCACAGGCGGTCAGGGGTACGGCTTCGCGTCGTCGCAGCACTCACAGGTCTCGCTTCTCTCCTACGCCGTATCACGGGTGCGCCGGCCGATTCGCGATTACGAGCCGCGGGCGGAGCGGACCAGAGGGCCGCATCGACGTCCGCGCCCGACCTCTCCTCGGGCACACCTACCGTCATCCATTCTGCGGGATGACGAAGAGGCGCGCGGCCGAGAACAGCCGCCGGTGGCGCGCTACGCACGCTACCCCCTCTGCCGCCCCCCGCCCACCTGCACGCCGCCTTTCCCGCTCTTCGGGCAACACCGCAACAAGGCCGTGACCCTGCGAGATCCGGCCTGTGACGGGTTCGGAACCCGCCAGGAATCCATCGGAAGTCCGCCGGAACAAATTCAGGGAACCGTTCTCGGATCCCTCCCGGACCCCCGGATCCACCTCGGGACCGGGCCTGGACCTGTCCGAAACCGCCCGCGCCCCGCCCGGAACCCGCCTGAAACC
>NZ_MAUD01000719.1:566-827 GCF_001700515.1 Streptomyces lushanensis | reverse complement strand
CCGGCCGGAGACGGGAGCGCGCCTGACAAGGGGGTCGACAGAGCGGGAGTCGCCGGTGATTCGCTCGACCAGTGCGGTGCAAAGAAATGCGGTGCGAAGAAACATGACTGCTTCGGAGGTGTCGCGATGACCGAGCGGTACGTGTGGGATCTCCAAGAGGTTGACGAGACGCGGGTCGCGGTCGTCGGCGGCAAGGGCGCGCACCTGGGCGGGCTGTCGCGGATCGAAGGCATCCGCGTACCGGCCGGTTTCTGTGTCACG
>NZ_MAUD01000719.1:0-527 GCF_001700515.1 Streptomyces lushanensis | reverse complement strand
TTCAGCGAGCAGGCCGCCTACGCCGTCCGATCCAGCGCGACGGCGGAGGACCTGCCGACGGCCTCCTTCGCCGGTCAGCAGGACACGTATCTGAACATCGTGGGGCCGACGGCGGTCCTTCGGCACATCAGCCGCTGCTGGGCCTCGCTGTTCACCGAGCGGGCCGTGACCTACCGCCGGCGGAACGGCATCGACCACCGTACGGTCCACATGGCCGTGGTCGTGCAGCGGATGGTCTTCCCGCGTGCGGCCGGCATCCTGTTCACGGCCGACCCCGTCAACGGCAATCGGAAGATCGCCACCGTGGAGGCCGACTTCGGCCTCGGCGAGTCCCTGGTCTCCGGCCTCGTGACCCCGGATGTCTTCAAGGTGCGACACGGCGAAGTCGTCGCGAAGACGATCGCCGTCAAAGAGCGTGTCGTTCACGCCCTGTCGACTGGCGGTACGCGGGAAGCGCCGATCGACTCGCAGCGGCAGGAGCGGCAGGAGCGCGAGGAGCAGCCGCCGGAGCAGGAGCAGGAGCGCCA
>NZ_MAUD01000072.1 GCF_001700515.1 Streptomyces lushanensis | reverse complement strand
TCGCCGTCGTCACCGGCGCCAACAGCGGCACCGGCAAGGAAGCCGCACGCCGTCTCGGTGGCGCCGGGGCGCGCGTCGTCATGGCCGTACGCACCGTCGCCAAGGGCGAGCGGGCCCGCGCCGAGATCCTGGCCGAGCACCCGCACGCGCGGCTCGACGTACGCCGGGTCGACCTGGCGGACCTGGCGTCGGTGAGGGAGTTCGCGGACGGGCTCGTCGCCGACGGCGTACCGCTCGACCTGCTCGTCAACAACGCGGGAGTGATGGCGCCACCCACCCGGATGACCACGGCCGACGGCTTCGAACTTCAGTTCGGCACCAACTATCTCGGTCCGTTCGCCCTCACCGTCCGACTCCTTCCCCTCCTGCTCGCCGCCACGGCACCGCGCGTGGCCACCATGAGCAGTGGTACGGCCAACTACGGCCGGATCCACTTCGACGACCTCCAGTGGGAGCGCCGCCGCTACAGCCCGAATCTCTCCTACGCGCAGTCCAAGCTCGCGGATCTGATGCTGACGCGGCAGCTCGCCGCGATCGCCGCCGAGCGCGGCTGGCCGCTGCTGAGCACCGGCGCGCACCCGGGCTACACCCGGACCAATCTCCAGACGGCGGGCGCGAGCCTCGGCCGGGACAAGCCGTCGCGCCGGGTGTCCCTGCTGTCGTCCCTGACGTTCCTGCCGTCGCAGGCGGCGGAGCAGGGCACGGAACCGCTGCTGTACGCGGCGACCGGCGCCGACGCGGTGGCGGGCGGCTACTACGGGCCGGGCGGACGGTTCGGACTGGTCGGCCCGACGACGACGGCCCGTACGACCCGCAGGGCACTGGACACGGCGGCGAACGCCCGCCTGTGGGCCGAGTCTGAGGTGCTGACGGGAGTGGCGCTGGACGCGACCGTGGGGTGACCGGCGGCCGGCACGGTACGAGGCGTCACGGGAAGGCACGAGGCGACCTGAGGCGGTACGGGCCGGGCGGCGCGGGCGTGTCAGTCCGGGCCGTGGAGCGCCCGACCGTACGCTGAGGCGGCGGCCCGGCAGACCTCGGCCGTCGCACCACGAAGGACGGCGTCGTACGACGAGGACGGCACGGAGGTCGGCACACAGGTCCCGGCACACAGGTCGGCACCGGAGGCCGCCGCCCGGGGAGTCGGTCGCCCAGGTCCGACCGGGTTCGCGGCCCTCACACGACCTCGGCCCCGGAGGCGTCCTTGCGGTTCAGCCCGTCGCGGTTCACCCGGTCGCGGTTCAGCCCGTTTCGGTCCGGTCCGTCGCGGTTCAGCCGGTCGCCGTCCGGTCCGTCGCGGTCCGGTCCGTCGCGGTCCGGTCCGTCGCGGTCCGGTCCGTCCTCACCGCGGCTGTTCGGCCGGGTCCCGCTGGCCGGGCGCTATCCCGCCGCCGTCGCCCTCTCGCTGCTGGCGCTGAGCCCGTATCTGATCCTCACCACGGCCACCACCCTGATGGAACCGCGGCTCATGCGGGACCTCGGCGCGACACGGTTCGAGTTGCAGCTCACCGGCGGGATGTCCAACGCGGCGTACGCGTTCGGCGCGGTGGCCGCCGCGGATCTCGTCCAGCGGGTGGCGCGCCGTCATCTCTATCTCATCTGCGAGGCGGGCTTCGTGGTGAGTTCCCTGCTGGCGCTGAGCGCTCCGGGCATCGGACTGTTCACGACCGGGGTGATTCTTCAAGGGCTCTGCACGGGGATGCTGCTGGTCTCGGCGCTGCCGCCGCTGGTGACGGGTCACCCCATCGGGCGCATGGCGACGACGGCGGCCGTGGTCAGCCTCGGACTGTTCGGAATGGTGGCCTTCGGGCCGCTGGTGGGCGGGCTGGTGGGCAGCCTCGGGGGCTGGCGGCCCCTGTTCGCGGGGCTCGCCACGCTGGCGGCGATCGGACTGACCGTCGGCGCCCTGGGATTCGAGGGCAACGAGCCGCCGGCACGCCGGGCGCGGTTCGACTGGCTGGCCATTCCGCTGGCGTTCGGCACGACGGCGCTGCCGTTCCTCGGCGTCTCGTGGCTGACGCGCGGTTCGTTCGGCGACCCGGCGTTCTATCTCCCGGTCGCCTGCGGGCTGATCTGCGGACTCTTCCTGGTGGGGGGCCAGTACAGGAAGGCGAGTCCGCTGATGCCGGTGCGGCCGATCAGCAACACGCTGCCGGTCGTCGGGACCGTCAACGCGATGCTCGTCGGGGCGTGCTTCACCGCTCTGCTGGAGCTGACCGAGCGCTATCTGACCGATGAGGCGCACTGCTCGCCGCTGCGGACCGGTGTGCTCGTGACGCCGCAGATCGCGGGGGTGTTCGTCGCGGCCGTCCTGTTCCGCCGGCTGGTGGCGACCCGCTGGACGCCGTATCTCGCGCTGTCGGGGACGGTCAGCGTGGCCATCGGCGCGGCCGTGCTGCTGGCCGTGTCCACGGCGAACGCGTCGGCGGTCGTCCCCGTGGCCGCGCTCTTCCTGGGCTTCGGCGCGGGCGCGGGCGTCACGCCGGGGCTCTTCCTGGCGGGCTTCTCCGTACCGTCGGCGCAGATCGGCCCGACCTTCGCGCTGGTCGAACTGCTGCGCTCGGAGGCGGCGTTCCTGGTCGGGCCCGTCCTGCTGCACGCCGCGCTGACGACGGGGCTGGGCCGAGGCTTCCATCTCACCGTGACGGTCACCCTGGCGATCACGGTGCTCGGCGCGCTGTTCCTGGTCACCCTCTACGCCCTGGGCGGTGCCCGCCCGCAGCCCCCCGACCTCGCCTCCTGGCTCTCGGGCCGCTCAACGGCCTACCACTCCCCGGCCCTCGCGGCGGCGATCCGCAGGAAATGACGCGAGCCCGGCCGCCGGTCCCGCGGGCGCGGGCCGGCACGCAACGTGTCCGGCCCCGGAACCCTGGTGCGGGTTTCGGGGCCGGGTGGTGGTGCGGAGTGCCGGGGCCGGTCGGTCAGGCCCAGGTGATCAGGCGCTTCGGCTGTTCCAGGACCGCCGCGGTGTCCGCCAGGACCTTGGAGCCCAGTTCGCCGTCGACCAGGCGGTGGTCGAAGGAGAGCGCCAGGGTGGTGACCTGGCGGGGCTTGACCTTGCCCTTGTGGACCCAGGGCTGGAGCTTGATCGCGCCGACCGCCAGGATCGCGGACTCGCCCGGATTGAGAATGGGCGTGCCCGTGTCGACGCCGAAAACGCCGACATTGGTGATGGTCACCGTGCCGCCCTGCATGGCCACCGGTGTCGTCCTGCCCTCGCGGGCCGTGGAGACCAGTTCACCGAGCGCGGCGGCCAGCTGGGGCAGGGTCTTGTCGTGCGCGTCCTTGATGTTCGGCACGATCAGTCCGCGCGGGGTGGCAGCCGCGATACCCAGGTTGACGTAGTGCTTGACCACGATCTCCTGGTTGGCCTCGTCCCAGGACGCGTTGACCTCGGGATGACGCTTGATGGCGACCAGCAGCGCCTTGGCGACGAGGAGCAGCGGATTGACCCGCAGGCCCGCCATGTCCTTGTCGGACTTCAGCTCCTCGACCAGCTTCATCGTGCGCGTCACATCGACGGTGACGAACTCCGTGACATGCGGCGCGGTGAAGGCGCTGCCGACCATGGCCGCCGCCGTGGCCTTCCGTACGCCCTTGACGGGGATACGGGTCTCCCGGGCCGGGCCGGTCTGTGCCACCGGTACGGCCGTCGGCGCGGGAGCCGTTGCCGGTGCCGTCGCGGGCGCCGTCGCCGGGACAGGCCGCACCTGCTCCCGAACCGGCTCCGGCGGCGCGACCGCCGCGTACACGTCCTCGCGGGTGATGATCCCGTCCTGGCCCGACGGCGTGACCGTCGTCAGATCCACTCCGAGATCCTTGGCGAGCTTGCGCACGGGCGGTTTGGCCAGCGGCCGTCCGCCACCGGACGCGGCGCCGGACGGGCCCGCGACCGGAGTCCGCCGCCCGTTCAGCTCCGCCTGGATCGCGGCGGCGGCGGCAGCGGAGACAGCGGCGCCCGCCTGCTCGGGTACGGAGGCGCCGAAGGTGCCGGACGCCCCCCTGCGCGGGCGCCGCTTCGTGGACGACTCCGCCACTCCGTACCCGACGAGCACCGGCTGACGGCCCGTCGGCTCCTCGGCGGCCGGTTCCCCGGCAGCCGCGGGCGGCGACGGCTCGGACGGCGCCGGAACAGGCTCACCGCTCCCCGGCGCCACGTCCACCGTGATGATGGACACGCCGACATCGACCGTCGTGCCCTCCTCGAAACGCAGTTCGTGCACCACGCCGTCGTACGGAATGGGCAGTTCGACGGCCGCCTTCGCCGTCTCGACCTCGCACACCACCTGGCCGTCGGTCACCGCGTCGCCCGGCTGTACGTACCACTTGAGGATCTCGGCCTCGGTCAGGCCCTCGCCCACATCGGGCATCCTGAACTCGCGGTAGCGGTCCGGGGCGCCGGCGGCCGATGGGCCGGTGGAGGTATCAGCAGTCATGGTCACGGCACTCCTCAGTACGCGAGCGAGCGGTCGACGGCGTCGAGCACCCGGTCCAGGCCCGGGAGGTACTCGTCCTCCAGCCGGGCCGGCGGATACGGCGAGTGGTAGCCGCCGACCCGGAGCACCGGTGCTTCCAGATGGTAGAAGCACCGCTCCGTGATCCGGGCGGCGATCTCCGCTCCCGAGCCGTAGAAGACGGGCGCCTCGTGCACCACGACCAGCCGGCGCGTCTTCTCCACCGACGTCTGGATCGTCTCGAAGTCGATCGGGGACATCGAGCGGAGATCGACGATCTCCAGCGACTTGCCCTCCTCCTCGGCCGCCGCGGCGGCTTCGAGGCAGACCTTCACCATCGGGCCGTACGCGACGAGCGTGAGGTCCGCTCCCTCCCGCGCCACCCGTGCCCGGTGCAGCGGGCCCGGGATGGCCTCGGTGTTGACCTCGCTCTTGTCCCAGTAGCGCCGCTTCGGCTCGAAGAAGATCACCGGATCATCGGTCTGGATGGCCTGCTGCATCATCCAGTACGCGTCCGACGCCGTGGACGGCGAGACGATCTTCAGACCGGCCACATGCGCGAACAGCGCCTCGGGCGACTCGCTGTGGTGCTCGACCGCGCCGATGCCTCCGCCGTAGGGGATACGGATCACCACGGGCAGCTTGATCTTGCCCAGCGCGCGGGCGTGCATCTTCGCGAGCTGGGTGACGATCTGGTCGTACGCCGGGAAGACGAAACCGTCGAACTGGATCTCCACCACCGGGCGGTACCCGCGCAGCGCCAGGCCGATGGCCGTGCCGACGATGCCCGACTCGGCGAGCGGCGTGTCGATGACCCGGCCCTCGCCGAAGTCCTTCTGGAGCCCGTCCGTGACGCGGAAGACCCCGCCGAGCTTGCCGACGTCCTCGCCCATGATCAGGACCTTGGGGTCGGTGTCGAGGGCCTTGCGGAGCGACTCGTTGATCGCCTTGGCGATCGGAAGCTTCTGTACGGTCATGATCAGCGATCCCCCTCGTGAACACCCGTGCCACCCGAAGCGCCCGGGCCGCCGGCCGCACCCGCCGCGGCGATCGCCGCGTCCGCGGCCGGATCGGCGTCCACGAACGAGGCCTGGTAGGCCGCGAACTGCGCACGCTCCTCGTCGACAAGCGTGTGCCCGTCGGCGTAGACATGGTCGAAGATCGCCATCGGGTCCGGGTCGGGCATCGCTCGCACGGCCTCCCGCACCCGCTTCCCGAGCGTCTCGCTCTCCTCGTCCAGAGCCGTGAAGAACGCCTCGTCCGCCAGGCCCTCGCGCTCCAGGTACCGGCGCAGCCGCAGGATCGGGTCCTTGGCCTCCCAGGCCTCGCGCTCCTCGTCCGCGCGGTACTTGGTCGGATCGTCGGAGGTGGTGTGCGCGCCCATGCGGTACGTGAACGCCTCGACCAGCGTGGGTCCCTCGCCCCGGCGCGCCCGCTCCAGCGCGGAACGGGTCACGGCCAGGCAGGCCAGCACGTCATTGCCGTCGACCCGGACGCCCGGGAAGCCGTAGCCCTGCGCGCGCTGGTAGAGCGGCACCCGGGTCTGCTTCTCGGTCGGCTCCGAGATCGCCCACTGGTTGTTCTGGCAGAAGAAGACGACCGGCGCGTTGTAGACCGCGGAGAAGGTGAACGACTCGGCGACATCGCCCTGGCTGGAGGCGCCGTCCCCGAAGTACGCGATCACGGCGGAGTCCGCGCCGTCCTTGGCGACGCCCATGGCGTAGCCCGTGGCGTGCAGCGTCTGCGAGCCGATCACGATCGTGTAGAGATGGAAATTGTTGCTGTTGGGGTCCCAGCCTCCGTGGTTCACACCGCGGAACATCCCCAGCAGATTGGTGGGATCGACGCCACGGCACCAGGCGACGCCGTGCTCACGGTAGGTCGGGAAGACATAGTCGTCGTCGCGCAGCGCGCGGCCCGAACCGATCTGCGCGGCCTCCTGGCCGAGCAGCGACGCCCACAGTCCCAGCTCGCCCTGGCGCTGGAGCGCCGTGGCCTCGGCGTCGAAACGGCGGGTCAGGACCATGTCCCGGTACAGCCCGCGCAGCTCTTCGGCCGTCAGGTCGATCTGATAGTCGGGGTGCTCGACGCGCTCGCCCTCGGGGCTGAGCAGCTGTACGAGCGGGGGCTCGGAACTCTGCGGCTGCGGCGTCCTCTTCGCGCTGGCGCGCTTGGTGCCGCTGCTGCGTCGCGGTTTGCGCGCGGCAGCAGTGCTCTCCACGGTCACGTGCGTGCTCCTCCGTCTGTCCGGCCCCCGGGATCCGCCGGGAACCAGTGCGGCTCGCCTGGACCCGCCGCGGGCACGGGGTGGGTGCGACGCGGTCGGGACAGGCGTGACAGGTGCCCCGGCGAGCGCTCTGTCACAGGCACGTTACCCAGTGGGCCGCATTACTGCGAAACCCCATCTGACCTGCAATTTTGCTTGGATTTCCAAGTAAATCGACAAAGTCTGGAACAACCACTGGTCACAGCCTCGCAGGCCGCCGGAACAACGGCACGTTATCCCGCTGATCTGCGGCAGGGAAGGGCAGGGCGCAGGTGAGTGTGTGAGACTGAATTCTGTGCACCAAGAAGGAAAAATCACAGTATTTCTTGTTGATGACCATGAAGTCGTCCGTCGGGGTGTCTACGAACTTCTCTCCGTCGAGGACGACATGGACGTCGTGGGGGAAGCGGGCACGGCGGCCGACGCCATGGCCCGGATCCCGGCGACGCGCCCGGATGTGGCCGTGCTGGACGTCCGGCTGCCGGACGGCAGCGGGGTGGAGGTCTGCCGGGAGATCCGCTCGCAGGACGAGGACATCAAGTGTCTGATGCTCACCTCCTTCGCCGACGACGAGGCGCTCTTCGACGCGATCATGGCCGGGGCCTCGGGTTATGTGCTCAAGGCGATCCGCGGCAACGAGCTGCTGACGGCGGTACGGGACGTGGCCGCGGGCCGCTCGCTGCTCGACCCGGTGGCCACGGCGCGGGTGCTGGAGCGGCTGCGCAGCGGCAGCGACCCCAAGGGTGACGACAAGCTGGCCGCGCTCACGGACCAGGAGCGCAGGATCCTGGATCTGATCGGCGAGGGCATGACCAACCGGGCGATCGGTGAGCGGCTGCATCTCGCCGAGAAGACGATCAAGAACTATGTCTCCAGCCTGCTCTCGAAGCTCGGGATGGAGCGGCGGTCCCAGGCGGCGGCGTATGTGGCGCGCCGCCAGGCCGAGAAGAACTGAGCTGGCGGCACGAAGTCGCCCGGCCCGGCCGGTCGCCGTTCGCCCGCCGGTCGCGTTCGCCGGCCACCCGCCGGTCGCCGTTCAGCGGCCACCCGCCGGCCACCGGTCGGCCGTCGCACTGGGTCACCCGTCCGGCCGTGGTACCGCGTCAGGCCCTGTCCCAACCGGGACCAACGTCCCTCGGTTGAAGGGCCGCGTCCTCTGTTGACGAGGCGGTCTTGTGACGGAGAGTGGACAACATGTCCACCGAGGAAGTCCGCGCCATAGAGCTGCTCAACCGCGTGTCGTACGGACGCGTCGCCACGAGCATGCGGGCCATGCCGTTCGTGGCCCCCGCCCGCCATGTGGTCACGGGCGACTCGGTCCTGCTGCGCATGCACGCCGGTCACGGCTACCACCGGGCCTGCGGCGGCGGAGTGGTGGCGTACGGCGCCGACAACTTCAGCAGCGACGAGCCCGACCGCTGGTCGGTGCAGTTCACCGGTACGGCCGAGATCATCCAGCCGACGGCTCCGGAGCTGGAACTGTTCGGCGGTGGCCCGCACCGGGTGGACGGAGAACCGTTCGAGCCGGTCTATATGCGGCTTGTACCGCAGTTTGTCACCGTACACACACTCGACTACTCCCGAGAGCGACACAGCCAACACGCTGCGTGATCTAACATCTGACAAGTGCCGCGCTCATATGAAATCGCTGCGCCTGCTGCGACCGTTGTCATCCCTCAGCCCGTTGCCGCTCGTGCCAGCCACGCAAGTCCCCTTTCCGCAAGCCACGCAAGCCACGCAAGCCCCGTACGTTCCGCGAACCCCGGGAGCCCCGCGGCTCCCGGGGTCCCCGTGAGCCCAGCGTTACCCTTAGCCACCGCGATCCCCGGCGCGCGCGCCGGTCATTCCGCTCCTCCCGTCCGTACGCTGCTGCGCCGCTACCGGAACACGGGCGAGCCGCTGTCCTGCGAACCCGTCGCCCAGGGGCTGCTCAATCACGGCTACCGGGTCCACACCACGCGCGGCTCCTACTTCCTCAAGCACCATCTCGACGGCGATCACCAGGCCATCACCCGCCAGCACCGCGCCACCCAGCGGCTCCAGATCCTCGGTGTGCCCGTCGCGCCGCCCGTCGAGAACGCCGACGGCGACACCGTCTCGGTCATCAAGGGCCGCTGCTACGCCCTGCATCCCTGGGTCGAAGGACGTCATCGCGACGGCGCCCAGCTCACGGCCGTCGAATCACGGCACCTCGGCGGGCTCCTCGGCCGGGTGCACACCTGTCTGGAGCGGGTGATGGAGCCGGACCCCGCGCCGCTCGCGTACGACAGCCTCTACGACAGCCCGGACCCGGCCGACACCTTCGGGCTGATCGACGAACTGCTGGCGCTGGCCCGTGGCCGCAGGCCCCGGGACACCTTCGACGCCCTCGCGGAACACCGTCTCGTGGAGCGCCGCGACCTGCTGGAACGCCATGCCCACCGCCGTCCGCGCCCGGGGGCCGAGCCGGCCACGGGCTGGGTGCACGGCGACTTCCATCCGTTGAACCTGCTCTACCGGGGCGGCGAGCCGGCCGCGATCGTCGACTGGGACCGGCTCGGTGTACAGCCACGGGCCGAGGAGGCCGTACGGGCCGCGGCGATCTTCTTCGTACGGCCGACGGGCGAGCTGGAGCTGCCGAAGGTACGGGCGTACGCGCGCGCCTACCGCCGCGCGGCCGGAGCCGCCGCCTCCGAACTGGCCGCCGCCGTCCACCGGGTGTGGTGGGAGCGGCTGAACGACTTCTGGGTGCTGCGCTGGCGCTATCAGCTCGACGACCGGAGGGCCGACCCGCTGTTCGCAGCGGTGTCGGCCCTCGCGGTGTGGTGGACAAGGGAGTACGAGGCGGTCCGTGAGGCCTTCGCGGGCTGAGCTCCGTCCCGGTCCCGGGGCGCTCCCGGGACCGGGGCCCGGGACCGCCCCGACGGAGATCGGGTGGCCCCGGAGGAGCGACCGGCCCGCCGGTGCGGCGCTCCGGGCCCGGTATCAGCCGCCGGTGGTGGACGCACCGGCGTTGTCACCGCCGGTGTCGGCGCCGCCCGGCGTCCCGACGCCACCGGGCGTCCCGCCACCCGGCTCTCCGTCTCCGCCGCCGTCCGGCGGCGTCGGATCCGACGGATCGGGCGACGACGGTTCGCCGGTGGTCCCGCCGTCGCCCGTACCGCCGCCGTCCGTCGTCCCCGTATCGGTGCTGGACGGGGTGTCCGTCGGCTCGTCGGAGTGGGTCAGGCTCGGGGTCGGCTTCTCCGGCGGCGGCCAGTCCGACCCACCGCTGCCGCCCGACGAGTCGTCCGTCTGCTGGGTCTCGCTCGGCTCGTCCGACGGCGTCGGGCTCTCCTCGCTCGGTGTCTCCTCGCTCGGCGTGACCGTCGGCGTGTCCGACTTGCCGTCATTGCCGGTGTCACTGATGCCGTTGATGGCGTAGGCCACTCCCGCCACGATCGCGATCACCGCGAGCGCGACGAAGAGCCACAGCTTGCCCCGGCCGCCTCCGCCGCCGTGGTGGCCGCCGTCGTACCCGCCGTCGTGCGGGTTCATCGGCGGCAGGATCGGGCTCTGCGAGGTGTCGCCGTGCGGGGGGTGTCCCATCGCCGTCGTCGCGGCCATGCCCATCGCCGGGGTGCCGCCGCCGAGGTGCGTGTCGAACGTGCCGGTGTTCCAGGTGCCCGTGTGGCTGCCCTGCTGCTGGAGCATCTGCAGGCCGTACTGGACCAGCCCGCGCATCTCCTCGGCGCTCTGGAACCGGTCGTCCGGCTCCTTCGCGAGCGAGCGCATCACCAGGCCGTCCAGCTCCGGCGGCGCCACGTCCGAGACCTCGGAGGGCGGCACCGGGATGTCCTGGACATGCTGATACACCACGGAGAGCGGGGTCTCGCCGGTGAACGGGGGCCGCAGCGCGAGGAGTTCGTAGAGCAGGCAGCCCGTGGCGTACAGATCGCTGCGGTGGTCCACCGCCTTGCCGAGTGCCTGCTCGGGAGAGAGGTACTGCGGCGTGCCCATGACCATGCCGGTCTGGGTCATCGTCGACTGCGCGCCGTGCAGGGCGCGCGCGATGCCGAAGTCCATCACCTTCACCGCGCCGGCGTCGGTGATGATCACGTTGGCGGGCTTGATGTCGCGGTGCACGATGCCGTGCTGGTGCGAGTAGGCCAGCGCCTCCAGCACTCCGGAGACGATGATCAGCGCCTGCTCGGGCGGCGGTGCCTCGGCGTTGACCAGCAGATCGCGGATGGTGCGGCCCTCGACCAGCTCCATCACGATGTACGGCACGGTCTGCCCGTTGACCGTGTCCTCGCCGGAGTCGTACACCGCCACCACCGCGTGGTGGTTCAGCCCGGCGACCGACTGTGCCTCACGGGTGAACCGGGCCTTGGAGACCGGGTCCTCCGCGAGATCGGCGCGGAGCAGTTTGACGGCCACGGTGCGCCCGAGCCGTACGTCCTCCGCCGCGAACACCTCGGCCATGCCGCCACGGCCGAGACGGTGGGTCATCCGGTAGCGTCCGTCGCCGACCAGCCCTCCGACCAGGCCGCCATCGCCCCAGGAGTCCGCGGCGTCCGACACTCCGCCGCCTGCTTCGGGTTCGGGTGCCATCAGTCCTCGCCGTCGTTTCTGTCCGCTTCACGACCGCGTGCGCGGTCCGCGGTATGCCTGTGTTTCTCAGGGTGTTTCTCAGGGGTGGTGGCCCGGTGCTCGTCTTCGGGATTGGCTATGGCACATCACGCTACAGCCTCCGTATGACACGCCGGTCCACGGTGGACCGGCCATGAAACCGGGCAACGCGACACCCACGCAAATTCCACCGTCTTTCCACGCTTGTTCCATGCTTTTCCGGTAACGCTTCCGAGACGCTTGTTGTGCGTACGGTCACGGAACGGGCACCCAGCTTGACGTGTCACGGCCCTCGGGCAGACTTGGCGCGTACTGACGGGATCACCGCGTGAGCACCACCGCGTCCACTGCTTGTCGGACCGCGTCCGCGCGCCGAGGGGGAAGCACAGTCATGAGCCAGCACGGCGCACGGGGCCGCTACGCGGGCGGTTCGGTCGCGGGCGGCCGGTACCAGCTTCGCGAACTCCTCGGCGAGGGCGGGATGGCGTCCGTATATCTCGCCTATGACACGGCGCTCGACCGCAAGGTCGCCATCAAGACCCTCCACACGGAGCTGGGACGCGAGCAGTCCTTCCGCGAGCGGTTCCGGCGCGAGGCCCAGGCCGTGGCCAAGCTGTCGCACACCAATGTCGTCTCCGTCTTCGACACGGGCGAGGACACGGTCCAGGAGAGCGGCGCCGCGGCGGGCTCCGGTGAGCCGATGCCGTACATCGTCATGGAGTACGTCGAAGGGCACCCGCTCGGCTCCGTGCTCCAGCGGGACATCGCGCAGTACGGCGCGATGCCGGCGGACAAGGCGCTGAAGGTGACGGCCGATGTGCTGGCGGCACTGGAGGCCAGCCACGAGATGGGCCTCGTGCACCGGGACATCAAGCCGGGCAATGTGATGATGACCAAGCGCGGCGTCGTCAAGGTGATGGACTTCGGCATCGCGCGCGCCATGCAGTCCGGCGTCACCTCGATGACGCAGACCGGCATGGTCGTCGGTACGCCGCAGTACCTCTCGCCCGAGCAGGCGCTCGGGCGGGCCGTGGACGCCCGGTCCGATCTGTACTCGGTCGGCATCATGCTCTTCCAACTGCTCACCGGCCGGCTGCCGTTCGACGCGGACTCGCCGCTGGCGATCGCGTACGCCCATGTGCAGGAGGAGCCGGTCGCTCCGTCCACCGTCAACCGTTCGATCACTCCGGCGATGGACGCGCTGGTCGCGCGGGCGCTGAAGAAGAACCCGAACGAGCGGTTTCCGAGCGCCTCGGCGATGCGCGACGAGTGCGCGCGCGTACTGAGCGCCGGGCAGGCCGGTGCTCCGGCGATCGTGCCGGGCGCCCCGCAGAACAGCGGCGGCGGGCCGGGCGTGGGGTCCGCGGTCTTCCCGCCGGTGGACCAGTCGGGCCAGGCACCGCCGGCGCACGGTGTGCGGACGCCGTACAGCCCGGGATCGTACGGACCGCCGACGCCCGCCGGGCCGCCGTCGGCGCCGGGCACGCCGGGCCCGGGCTACGGCTATCCGCAGTCGGCCCCGGCCTACCAGGGCTCCCAGCAGCCGATGCGGCCGATGCCGCAGACCCCGCCGCCGTACGCGATGGCGCCGCAGCCTCCGACCACTCCCGGTGGCCGTGGCGGCCATGGCTCGCACGCCGGGGGCCATGGCGGCGGAGGCGGCAGACGGAACCGGAACCTGCCGATCGTCGTGGGTTCGATCGCGGTCGCGCTGCTGGCCATCTGGGGTCTGACAGCGGTGCTTTCGCTCAACGGTGACAACTCGGGCGCCCGCGGCGGTACGGCGGATCCCGTCGGCAACTCCTCCCGGGAGGGATACCGGTCCCCGGAGCGCAATCGGACGATCGACACATCGGACTGCACGGACGCCTCGGAGGACGGACTGGATCCGTCGAAGGTGACCGCTCCCGACCTGCGCTACAAGGACATCCTCTCGGTGAAGGACTGCCTCCGCGAGGCGGGCTGGTCATGGGCGCCGGTGAAGTCGGAGGACGACGGATCCTGGGCCAAGGACATCGTGATCGACCAGTACCCGAGGCCGGGGGCCGCGGTGCCGCCGGACGGCCAGGAGTTCGAGCTGACGATCTCCACGGGGTACGCGGGATAGTCGCGGGCCGCGCGGGGACCGTGGTCCGGGCCGCGCGAGGCGGTCACGCGCGTGGCGGTCACGGGGTCCGTCGTGTCTCGTGCGGGCCGCTGCGGGCCGTTGCGGAAACGTTTCGAGATGCCGGATTTGTCATTACATGTGACGCTGAGTCGGTGACTCCTACGCTCCGCACCCCCTGCGCGATCGCGGTCGCTTCACTGCTGATGGCCGCGCCCGGCGCGTACGCCGAGGAGTCCACCCCACCCGTGACGGGTCCGACAGCCTCCGCCGAGTCGGCGCTCTCGTCGGCCGGCCGTCCGGCCGGGGAGGGACGGCCACGTCCCGGGAGACCGCCGGAGCCCGAGGCGGCGTCACCGGACGACGGCGGCCCACGGGCGGACGACGGCGGCGACCCGGAGGCCGATCCCGAGGCGGAGTGGGAGTCCGGCTGGGAGACGGACGAGGAGACCGAGGGCGACCCGGAGACGACCACGGAGACCGGCCCGGCACCTTCCGCGCGCCCCAGCCGCCCGCCCAGGATCCCGGCCTCGCCGTCCGACGCCCGCCCCCGTACGTCGCCGTCCGAGCCCGCGTCGCCCTCGCGCCACGGCGAGAGCGAGGAGAGCGAGGAGGACCAGGCGGCCGAGCCGGGAGGGAACAGGAAGGGCACGGACGGGACGGACGAGGGGACCGACCGGGAGACGGACGGACACGCGGCGGACGAGCCGCTGGAGGAGTTCGTCCATCCGCCGGAGGACTCCGAGGCGCCTCGGCGCCGGCCGCCCTCCGCCGCCCGTGAATCCGCCACCCGGACCGTCGGCGATCCCTCCGCACGGCCGGTCGCGGTGCTGACCCTGGGCACGGGAATCACCCTGATCGGACTGGGACTCGGCTTCCTCGGACTACGGCTCCGCCGCCGCTGAGCGCCTCTTCCAGCGCCCGGTTCTGGGGCCGGTCCCGGGGGCGGACAAGGGCGCGGGCCTGCCCGCGGACACCGCCCGGCCCGCGCCCGTATCCGCCCCGCGTCGGCGCGCGCTCCGCACCCGTGTCATTCCTGCGGCGTACTCACCCGGTCCGCCTCAAGTCGCTTGCGGGCTACACCATACCCGGTATACATACTGAGTATGTCGATTCGCCACGGGCTGCTGGCCCTCCTGGAACGCGGTCCGCGCTACGGCTCTCAGCTCCGTACGGAGTTCGAGTCGCGCACGGGCGCCACCTGGCCGCTCAACGTCGGCCAGGTCTATACGACGCTGAGCCGGCTGGAGCGCGACGGCATGATCGCGCAGGACGGCGAGGACCGAGCGGGCCATGTGCTCTATGCGATCACCGACGCCGGCCGCGCGGAGCTGAAGTCCTGGTTCCGTACGCCGGTCGACCGCACCAGCCCGCCCCGTGACGAGCTGGCGATCAAGCTCGCCATGGCGGTGGGCGCGCCCGGGGTCGACATCCGGGAGGTCATCCAGTCGCAGCGCCGCCACACCATCCAGGCGATGCAGGACTACACCCGGCTCAAGGCCCAGGCCCTGGAAGCCGTCCCGGCCGACCGGCACGAAGTGGCCTGGCTGCTCGTACTGGAACAGCTCATCTTCCAGACCGAGGCCGAGGCCCGCTGGCTCGACCACTGCGAGGCGCGGCTGATCCGGCTCGCGCTGCTGCCGGAACCCGGCGGACGGCCGTCGGACACCGCCCGGGGCACCTCTCCGGCGGCTCCTTCGGACGCCGCCCCGCCTGCCCCGGTCGACGTTCCGGGCGGCGCCCCGGCCTGACCGGACCGGGCCGCCGCCGTAGCGCGCTCTCACTCTTCCCTCCCACCGAGCCTCTTTCCCACCCAGCACACATACCTCATACGCGTATGTGCACGTACCGCCCTAGGGGGATCCCTCATGCCCGAAAACGCACAACCGTCGCAGCAGCCCGTGCTGCGGCTCCAGGAGCTGACCCGTGTCCACGGCAGCGGCGCCACCGAGGTCCACGCCCTGCGCGGTATCGACCTCGATGTGTTCCCCGGCGAGCTGGTCGCCGTGATGGGTCCCTCGGGCTCCGGCAAGTCCACGCTGCTGACCATCGCGGGCGGCCTCGACACCCCCAGTTCGGGCCGTGTCATCGTCGAGGGCACCGACATCACCACCGTCGGCCGCAAGCAGCTCGCGGCTCTGCGCCGCCGCAGCATCGGCTATGTCTTCCAGGACTACAACCTCATCCCGGCCCTCACCGCCGCCGAGAACATCGCACTGCCCCGGGAACTCGACGGCACCTCCGCACGCAAGGCGCGCACCGAGGCCGTGGCCGCGCTGGCGGAGATGGGACTTGAGCAGCTCGCCGACCGGTTCCCGGACGAGATGTCCGGCGGCCAGCAGCAGCGCGTGGCGATAGCCCGCGCGCTCGTCGGAGACCGGCGTCTGGTCCTCGCCGACGAGCCGACCGGCGCGCTGGACTCCGAAACGGGTGAGTCGGTGCTCGCCCTGCTGCGCACCCGCTGCGACGCGGGCGCCGCCGGTGTTCTGGTCACCCATGAGCCGCGCTTCGCTGCCTGGGCGGACCGGGTGGTCTTCCTGCGGGACGGCACGGTCGTCGACCAGACCATCCGCAGCCAGGCGGACTCGCTGCTCACGGGCCAGGCGGCCGAACGGTGAAGACCTGGTACCACTCCTGGCGCGCGGCCCTGCGGATCGCCCGTCGCGACGCCTGGCGCTCCAAGGGACGCAGCCTTCTCGTACTCTCCATGATCGCGCTTCCGATCCTCGGCGTGAGCGCCTTCGATCTGACTCTGCGCAGCTCCGAGCTGTCCGCACAGGAGCAGCTCGACCGTACGCTCGGCCGGGCCGATGCCCAGATCACCGATCCGCGGTTCGGCGGCGTGGCGCTCCATCAAAGCCCCGAAGCGGACAACTACTCGCCGGTCGGTGACTTCGAGAACGAGCCCTGGCCCGATGGACCCGGCGATATCAGCAAAGCCGTCCCGGCCGGTGCCACCGTCCTTGAGGACACGGTCGGAATGGGAAAACTCCGTACCGCCCACGGGCTGCTCCAGACCGAGATCCGTGAGCTGAAGGCCGCCGACCCGATCGCCGACGGCATCATGTGGCTCACCGAGGGCCGTTTCCCCGAACGGGCCGACGAGGTCGCCGCGACCAGCCACTTCCTGGAGGTCAGCGGGCTCCGGGTGGGTTCGCGGCTCACCGCGCGCGGACTCGGCACCGAGTACCGGATCGTCGGCGCCTACGAACTGCCCGACTCACTGGAGACCGACCAGGTCAACGCGCTCCCCGGAGCGCTGCTGGCCCCGCTCGACAAGGCGCTCCGGGCCGACGGACTGCCGGGAACGAACCCGAGCACCACTCAACTCGTCAGCGTGCCCGGTGGTTTCACGTGGAACATGGTGAAGGAGGCCAACACCCACGGCATGCTGGTGACCTCCCGCGCCGTGGCCCTCGATCCGCCCGCCGACGCGGATGTGCCGCTGTACCAGCAGAACGATCAGGGGCGATACGAGCAGAGCGCGGTCGCCGACGCCACGGAACTGGCCGCTGCCGGCACCGTCGTCGGCCTCGCCATGCTGGAGATCTGTCTGCTGGCGGGTCCGGCCTTCGCGGTCGGCGCCCGGCGCTCGCGCCGTCAGCTCGGGCTGGTCGGTGCCAACGGCGGCGACCGGCGCCATATCCGGGCCATCGTCCTCGGTGGCGGTCTGGTGATCGGTCTCGCCTCGGCCGTGATCGGTACGGCCCTCGGTCTGGGGCTCACCTACGCGCTGCGGCCCGTGCTTGAGGACTACATGGGCCAGCGCTTCGGCGGCTTCGACATCCGGCCGCTGGAACTCCTCGGGATCGCACTGCTCGCCGTGCTCACCGGTCTGCTCGCGGCGATCGTCCCGGCCGTCACCGCCTCCCGGCAGACGGTTCTGGCCTCACTCACCGGTCGCCGCGGAGTGCGCAGGAGCAGCAGGGTCCTGCCGGTTCTCGGGCTGATCGCGGTCGCGCTGGGTGCGGTGATCGCGCTGTACGGCTCGATGATGACCGACCAGTTCACGATCGTCGCCGGTGGCAGCGCCATCGCCGAACTGGGCGTGGTCGCGCTGACACCGGCCCTGGTCGGGCTGTTCGGCCGCCTCGGCCGCCGGCTTCCGCTCTCGCCACGGCTGGCGCTGCGCGACGCCGTACGGAACAGGGGCCGCACGGCGCCCGCCGTGGCGGCGGTACTGGCCGCGGTGGCGGGCACGGTGGCGGTCTCCACATATGCCACGAGCAGCGATGCCCAGGACCGGGCCGCGTACCAGCCAAGGCTCCCCCATGGCGCGATCTCGGTGATGGTCGACGAGGACGGCGGCCGGGACGTCCCGGCCATCCGCACGGCGGTCCAGAAGAATCTGCCCGTCGATCTACGGGCCGATGTGGACCGTATCTCCGTCGGAAAGCCGAGCTGCTCGATGTACGCCGGCGACGAGGGCTGTGGACGGTACGAAGTCGTCGTCCCCAAGGCCCATCAGTGTCCGCTCTGGTCCACAGGGCCGGAGGATCCTTCGGAGAAGTTCAGCAAGGCCGAGCGGCGCAAGCTCGCCAAGGACTGGCGCTGCGCACAGGACTCGGTCTACAGCGATGTGGCCGGCGGTGTGCTGATCGGTGACGCCACGCTGCTGAAAATCCTCGGCATCAAGGACACGGGCGCGGAGAAGGCGCTGGCGGACGGCCAGATCGTCTCGTTCGACAAGCGGAACGTCGACGCGGCCGGAAAGATCGGCATCCTGCTGATCACGGACATCGAGAAGGCGGACGCGGCCATCCAGAAGGGCCTGCCGTCACCCGGCACCGTCAAGTCGTTCCGCGCGCACCAGGCGCCGGACGACGAGAACGCGTACGGCATCGCGATGGTCATGACTCCGGCCACGGCCAAGGCCGCGGGCATCAGCACCCTCCCGCTCGGCGCGTACTACTCGACCGGCGCGCTGCCGACCAGCGCGCAGAAGCAGAAGCTGGACGGCGAGCTGGCCAAGACCGGCAGCCAGGTGAATCTCCACATCGAGGCCGGATTCACCAGCAACCACAACATCGTGCTGCTGGCGCTGACGGTCTTCGCCGGGCTGGTCACCATCGGCGCGGCCGGTATCGCCACCGGTCTCGCGCAGGCGGACGCCGAGGCCGATCTCAAGACACTCGCCGCGGTCGGCGCCCCGGCGCGGGTGCGCAGGACGCTCAGCGGATTCCAGTGCGGGGTGGTGGCGGCGATGGGTGTGCTGCTGGGTTCGGCCGCCGGGGTCCTGCCGGCGATCGGACTGCGGCTGACGGAGCGCCGCGCCCAGCTCACGTTCCACCAGCGGGCACTCGACGAGGGCTGGGGCGCCCTGACGACCCCGTATGTGCCCGTCGTCATCCCCTGGGGGACGCTGGCCGCGCTGCTGGTCGCCGTTCCGCTGGGTGCCGCGATCCTGGCGGCGCTGGTCACCCGCTCACACCGGACACTGGGCCGGCGGGCCGCGACGTAACCCGCCGCGCGGCCATCGGACCGGCCGGCCCGGAGCGGCGCACACGGTGCGATCGCGCCCCTGTACGAGGAGGGATCCTCTTCGTACGGGGGCACGCGTGTGGTGACTCACATGTGCGAGACAATGGGCCGTATGGAGATGCCGAGTAACGAACGGTCGCAGGAGAGCCCCCATGTCCTCGTGGTGGGACAGGACGGAATGGCACTCGGCGGTGGTGGCGGTGCCGACGAGGGACGCGAGGTTCCTGTGACGGAGATGGTCGAACAGCCGGCCAAGGTCATGCGCATCGGAAGCATGATCAAGCAGCTTCTCGAGGAGGTACGGGCGGCTCCTCTGGACGAGGCGAGCCGGGTCAGGCTCAAGGAGATCCACGCGGGCTCCGTGAAGGAGCTGGAGGACGGCCTCGCTCCCGAGCTGGTCGAGGAGTTGGAGCGGCTCTCGCTCCCCTTCACCGATGACGCGATTCCCTCCGAGGCGGAGCTGCGTATCGCGCAGGCCCAGTTGGTGGGCTGGCTGGAGGGCCTGTTCCACGGCATTCAGACGGCGCTGTTCGCCCAGCAGATGGCGGCCAGGGCGCAGCTCGAACAGATGCGCCGGGCGCTGCCGCCGGGCTCGGTCCAGGACGACGAGGGCGAGCAGGGACACGGCGCGCTCCGTTCCGGCCCGTATCTGTAGGGTCCGCCCCCTCGCGGCCCGGTACACCACAGGCGCACCGGGCCGGGGGACCGTCAGGCGGGGCGGTGGTCGGCCGGCGGTCGGCCGCCGGTCGGCGTGAGCAGCAGCACCTTGCCGACATGGGTGCCGGAGTCCAGTACGCGGTGCGCCTCCGCCGCCTCCGGCATCGTCATCGTCCGGTCCACGACCGGGCGGATGTCACCGTTGTCGATCAGCGGCCAGACATGCTCCCGTACGGCCGCGACGATCGCCGCCTTCTCGGACTGGGGGCGGGCGCGCAGCGACGTCGCCGTGATCGCGCCGCGCTTGCCCAGCAGGGCGCCCAGATTGAGTTCGCCCTTGACTCCGCCCTGGAGACCGATCACCGCGAGACGGCCGTTCACGGCCAGGGCCTTCACATTCCGGTCCAGATACTTGGCACCGACGATGTCGAGGATGACATCCGCGCCGGCGCCGCCCGTGGCCTCGCGGATCTCCGCGACGAAGTCCTGTTCGCGGTAGTCGATGAGGATGTCCGCGCCCAGTTCGGCGCAGCGCGCCAGTTTCTCGGGACCGCCCGCCGTGACCGCGACCCGCGCGCCCACCGCCTTGGCGAGCTGGATGGCCATCGTGCCGATACCGCTCGCGCCGCCGTGCACCAGCAGCGTCTCGCCGGGCCGCAGATGCGCGATCATGAAGACGTTCGACCAGACGGTGCAGGTGACCTCGGGAAGCACCGCGGCTGTCGCCAGTTCCAGGCCCTTCGGTACGGGAAGAAGCTGGCCGGAGGGTACGGCGACCTTCTCGGCATACCCTCCGCCCGCCAGAAGCGCACACACCTCGTCGCCGACGGCCCAGCCCGCGACTCCCGGGCCGAGCGCGCTGATCCGTCCCGCGCACTCCAGACCGGGGTAGGGGGAGGAGCCGAGCGGCGGATCGTAGAAGCCCTGCCGTTGCAGAAGATCGGCGCGGTTGACTGCGCTCGCCACGACGTCGACGAGGACCTCGCCCTCGCCGGGTACGGGATCGGGCACCTCGGCCCAGACGAGCGCCTCAGGGCCACCGGGTTCCGGAATCGTGATCGCATACATGAGCGCGAGGCTACTCCCGCCCTTGCCGCGCCGACCGGTCCTGGGACACGTCGGCGCCGGGGGGCATCGCGCTACGGGGCATGGGAGTTGTCCGGTGCCGTGGGGCTCTGCGCCCGGACGATGGTGATCAGACGGTCCGTGAGCTGAAGCGGGCTGGCGGTCGGATCGTCGTAGCCGAGCAGCCGGTGCCCGCGCAGCACGCTCACCACCAGATCGTCCGTCTCCCTGACGCCTCTGCCCACTTCGGACTTTATGACGGGCCGTTCGACGATGTCGAGGCCGCTGCCCTGCTGGATCAGATCCTCCATCACCGTTCCGGCGCTGGGGCTGAGCACCGAAAGCCCGAGCAGCCGGCCGGCGGCACTGGCGCTGGTGATGACCGCGTCGGCGCCGGACTGGCGCAGCAGCGGTGCGTTCTCCTCCTCCCGCACGGCGGCCACGATCTTCGCCGTACGGTTGAGCTGGCGTGCCGTCAGCGCGACCAGGACCGCGGTGTCATCGCGCTGAGTGGCGATGACTATCTGGCGGGCGCGCTGGAGTTCCGCGCGCAGCAGTACATCGCTACGGGTCGCGTCGCCGACGATCCCGACGAACCCCTCCGCGTTGGCCGCCTCGATCACCTTGTTCGACGGATCGACGACAACGATCTGATCCTTCTTCAGTCCGGTGGCACAGAGGGTCTGTATCGCCGAGCGGCCCTTGGTGCCGTAGCCGACGATGATGGTGTGGTCACGCAAGTTGGACCTCCAGCGGCTCAGCCGCCACTCTTCCCGGGTGCGCTCGGTGAGGACCTCAAGAGTGGTACCGACCAGGATGATAAGAAAGATCACGCGCAGCGGCGTCACCAGCAGCACATTCACCAGCCGCGCACTGTCGCTGTACGGGACGATGTCTCCGTAACCCGTCGTGGAGAGTGTCACAGTGGCGTAGTAGACGGCGTCCAGGAAGTCGACCGATTCATCGGCGTTGTCGTGGTAGCCCTGTCGGTCGACAAAGACGATGAACACCGTCAAGGCCAGGACGAACAGCGCCATCAGCAGCCGTCGGCTGACCTGGAGCAGCGGACGGACGACCTTCCGGCGCGGAAGTTTCACCCGGGCGGTGACCAGATATTCGTCGGCCTGTCTGGCCATCGCATCCTGGCCGGGAAGTTTCACGTGAAACATCCTCCCTCGGCTCCGGCCGTCCATGGCAGGTCGAGCACTTCCAGCTCCTGGCCCGCCCGCGCACCGCCCGGCGGTACGACCACGAGCCCGTCGGCGGCGGCGATGCCGCGCAGCATGGCCGGACCGTTGAAATGAAGCGGTACGAGTCCCTCGTCACGGTGGACGACCGGCACCAGACGGGTGTCGGACGGATGGCCCTGCACCAGATCACGCAGCGGTGTGCGATACGGAATCCTGGGGGCCCGTCCCGCCAGTGACCGCAGCAGGGGCTCGGCGAGCGTCAGCAGCCCGGAGACCGCGGCGAGCGGATTGCCGGGCAGGCCCACCAGATGGTGTCCCGAGGCCAGCCGGGCCAGCAGCATGGGATGGCCGGGCCGTACGGCGACACCGTCCACCAGCAGTTCGGCGCCCGTTTTCCGGAGCACCGGGTGGACATGATCGACCGGTCCCGAGGCCGTGCCTCCGGTGGTGATGACGAGATCGGCCACGGAGCCGGTGATCGCATGGCACAGCGCGTCGGCGTCGTCGCCGATCCGGCGGGTGGCGAGAACCTCGGCGCCGAGGGAGCGGATCCAGGGCGCGATCATCGGGCCCAGGGCGTCCCGGATCAGTCCGTCGTGGGGCAGACCCTCGTTGAGCAGTTCATCGCCGAGGACCAGTATCTCGACGCGTGGCCGGGGGACGGTGAGCAGCTCGTCGTATCCGGCCGCCGCCGCCAGACCCAGCACGGCGGGAGTCACCAGCGAACCGGCGGGCAGCAGCCGGTCCCCGGAGCCGCACTCCTGACCGCGCGGCCTGATGTCCTGGCCCGGGACCACCTCACGCTCGGCGTGGAGATGGCCGCCGTCGATGCGGGCGTGCTCGCTGCGCACCACCGCGGTCGCCTCGGGCGGGATCCGCGCGCCGGTGGCGATCCGTACCGCGGCCCCGTCGGGAAGCGGCGCCGCCTCTCCTTTTCCGGCGAGGATGCCGTTGTCCTCGGCGGGGCCGTCGGACGCGCTCCGTGCGGACGCGCCGTGCGCGCTCCGTACGGCCCAGGGGCCGGGCCCCGACACCGCCCAGCCGTCCATCGCCGAGGTGTCGAAGGACGGCAGATCGGTCAGGGCAGCCAGCGGCTCGGCCAGCGCCCGGCCCAGGGCACGGTCGAGCGGTACGCGGTCGGTCGGCGCGGCCGACGCCCGGCGCGCGGAGCGTCCCGACCGTACGGCGATCGCGCGGGCCGTCTCCCAGGGCTCGGCCCGGTGCCGGCCCGACGCGGCCCGGCCGCCGGAGGCGCCATGGGCCGGACCGGCCGCCGACGCCGACGGCGCCGCCGTGGCCCCGGAAGCGCCGCCGTGGTCCCCTCGCTCCTGGTCCGTGCCGCCGCTCTCGTCCCCACCGTCGCTCCGGTCCGCGCCGCGCGCCGGGCCGGAGCGCCCGACCGGGCCGGGCGCGGCGGCCGGCCCCGCGGCGACCAGCGCCAAGGCCTCGTCGATCCCGTCGATCCCGTCGGGGTCGTGGTCCCGGGTGGTCATCCGGCGTCGGCTCCCTCGGTTCCCGGTCCGTCGCCGCCCTCCGCCTCCTCCGCCCAGCGCAGAGCGAGCGCCGCGGCCTTGCGCGCGGCCTCCGCGACGGCCTCGGGACCGTCCCCGCCGGCCTTGGCCGCCGCGTAGCCGACCAGGAAGGTCGTCAGCGGCGCGGCGGGCCGGGCGACGCCATGGGCGGCGTCGCGGGCCAGATCGAGCAGGACGCTGATGTCCACGTCCAACTCGATGCCGAGTTCGTCCTTGACTGCGGTGATCCATTCATCCAGCACGGTTCCATGCTCTCTGATTCGGGCCCGGGCCGTGGAGATGTCTTCCCAGGTGTCGCAGTCGAAGGAGGCCAGAGGATCGTCATCGACCCGGGCGAGATCGAGTTCGTCCGGCAACAGACGCAGCGGAAGCCCGCGGAGGTTGCCGTACTCGGTCGCGAGAAGGGCGAGTTCGCGACGGAGCGGCTCCGCGCGATAGGCGGCGACCAGCGGCTGGTCACGGCCGTCGGCATCGGTGAGCAGGACCGCCTCCCGGCCGCCGGCGTCCAGCGTCTCGACCAGCCGGCGCACCGTCGCCCTGCCGAGGAACGGCAGATCCGCGGAGAGCACGAGCACGGTGTCGGCCTCGACGCACCGCACTCCCGCGTCGAGCGCGGCCAGCGGGCCGCCGCCGGGCGGCTCCTCGCGCGCCCAGCGCACCGGCCGCGCGGTGGGCCGCCGGCCGCCCACGACCACGGTCCGGGCGGCCTCGTCACACGCGGCCAGCACGCGGTCGAGGAGCGCCCGGCCCCCGACCCGTACCCCTGGCTTGTCGGCCCCGCCGAGCCGCTTGGCGGCACCCCCGGCGAGCACGATGGCGTCATACGCGGTCATGGCTGAAGTATGAGCCGCGATCACCCGTTCGAAGCTCTTGGCCTGTATACAAAGGCCGAAGTTCTCGGCCTTTTCGGCGCGGGCCCGTACCCGCCACCCGGAATGTCCCGCTACAGGGTGCGCAGCAGCATCGCCGGCTGTTCCACGCAGTCCGCCACATGGCGCAGGAAACCGCCCGCCGTACCGCCGTCGCAGACCCGGTGGTCGAAGGTGAGCGAGAGCTGCACCACCTGACGTACGGCCAGCTCCCCCTGGTGGACCCAGGGCTTGGGCACGATCCGGCCGACGCCGAGCATGGCCGCCTCCGGGTGGTTGATGATCGGCGTGGAACCGTCGACGCCGAACACCCCGTAGTTGTTGAGCGTGAAGGTCCCGCCGGTCAGATCGCCCGGAGTCAGCGTGCCCGTCCGGCCGGCCTCCGTCAGACGCGCGAACTCGGCGCTCAGCGATTCGGCGGAGCGCGTGTGCGCGTCCCGTACGACAGGGACCACCAGCCCTCGCTCGGTCTGGGCGGCGAAGCCGAGATGGACCGCGGGCAGACGCACGATCTCCCGGGCGGCCATGTCCACGGTGGAGTTCAGCTCGGGATGGCGGGCGAGGGCCGCCGTGCAGATCCGGCCGAGCAGCGCGAGCAGCGAGATCTTCGGGCCTCCGGCCGCGTTCATCGCCGTACGGGCCGCCATCAGCTCCGTGGCGTCCGCGTCCACCCAGCAGGTCGCGTCCGGAATCTCGTGCCGGCTGCGGCTGAGCTTGTCCGCGACCACGCCCCGGAGCCCGCGCAGCGGCACCCGGACCGCTCCGTCCTGGGCGGAGACGGGCGACGGCCGGGAGGCGGCCACCGGAGCGGCCGTCGCGGGCGACGCCTGCTGCCGCGCCCCCACGTGCGGCGGGAGCTGCGGCTGGGGCGGGAGCTGCGGCTGAGCGACTCCGTGCCGGATCGCCAGCTCGACGTCGGACCGCAGGATCAGTCCGTCCCGTCCCGAGCCCGTCAGCGCCCGCAGATCGACGCCGTGCTCACGGGCCAGCCGCCGTACCAGCGGGGAGACCACCGCCACCGGTCCCGTCGCGCCGTTGACCGGCCCGGCGGCGGGAGCGGGCCGGGTGCCACCGTGCGGCGTACGGAGCGCGGCGGGAGCGGTGCTCCGCACCGGACGGACCCGGCGCCTGCGCGCCACCGGCGCGCCTGTGCCGTATCCGACCAGCACATTGCCCGAGGTGTCACCGGACGACGGGCCCGTCGGACCCGCCGAGCCCGCGGCCTCGGGTGCGGCGGGCGATACGGCCGGATCCGCGGCGGGCGGTGCGGCGACGGGAGCGGACGGGCCGGCGGGCGCGTCGTCCGGCTCCGACGCTCCCACGGCCACCGTCAGCAGCGGAGCCCCGACCGGCAGCTCCGTGCCCTCCTCGCCGTAGCGCGCCGTGACCACGCCTCCGTAGGGACAGGGCACCTCGACCATCGCCTTGGCCGTCTCGACCTCGACCACCGGCTGGTCGATGGCGACGACATCCCCCACCGACACCAGCCAGCGGACGATCTCCGCCTCGGTCAGCCCTTCACCGAGGTCAGGCAGTTTGAATTCCAGCACCTGGGCCATCAGCTCTCCGTCTCCCACTGGAGCCGCGCGACCGCGTCCAGCACCCGGTCCACTCCCGGAAGATGGTGCCTCTCCAGCATCGGCGGCGGATACGGAATATCGAATCCCGCCACCCGCAGCACCGGCGCCTCCAGATGGTGGAAGCAACGCTCGGTGATCCTGGCGGCGATCTCCCCGCCGGGGCCGCCGAATCCGGTGGACTCGTGGACGACCACGGCCCGGCCCGTACGCCGTACCGATTCGGCCACCGTCTCGTCGTCGAACGGGACCAGGGAGCGCAGATCGACCACTTCCAGATCCCAGCCCTCGGCGCGGGCCGCCTCCGCCGCCTCCAGACACACGGGCAGCGACGGACCGTAGGTGATCAGGGTGGCGCTGCTGCCCGGGCGTCTGACCACGGCTCGGCCGACCGGCTCGACCGCGGCCGGCTCGTCGGGCGACCACGCGGCCTTCGACCAGTAGAGCCGCTTCGGCTCCAGGAAGACGACCGGATCGTCGGAGGCGATCGCGGCCCGCAGCAGTCCGTAGGCGTCGTCCACCGTGGCGGGAGTGACGACATGGAGGCCGGGCGTCGCCATGTAGTACGCCTCGGAGGAGTCGCTGTGATGCTCGACCCCGCCGATCCCGCCGCCGTAGGGCACCCGCACGGTGATCGGCAGCGGCATGGCGCCGCGCGTGCGGTTGCGCATCTTCGCCACATGGCTGATCAGTTGCTCGAACGACGGGTACGCGAAGGCGTCGAACTGCATCTCCACGACCGGCCGCAGTCCGTACATCGCCATCCCGACGGCCGCGCCCAGGATGCCCGCCTCGGCCAGCGGAGTATCCGTACAGCGGTCGTCCCCGAACTCCGCGGCCAGCCCGTCGGTGATCCGGAAGACACCGCCGAGCGTGCCGACGTCCTCCCCGAGCACATGGACGGACGGGTCCTCGGCCATCGCGTCACGCAGCGCGCGCCGCAGGGCCTGCGCCATCGTGGCGGGCTTCACCGCGACCGTGGTCATCACACCTCACCCGGCCCTTCCTCGGCCGACGCCGCCAGCTCGGCGCGGAGCTGGGCCGCCTGCTCACGGAGCTGGGAGGTCTGGTCCGCGTAGACGTGTGCGAAGAGATCCATCGGGTCGAGCGCCGGCTCGGCGTTCATCCGGTCGCGCAGCCGCGCGGCCATCGCCTCCGCCGCCTCGGCGGCCTGCCGGACGCCGTCCTCGCCGAGGATCCCGCGCGCGGTCAGCTCGTCCTCCAGCAGCCGGACCGGATCGTGCGCACGCCAGGTCTCGACCTCGTCGTCGGCGCGATAGCGGGTCGCGTCGTCCGCGTTCGTATGCGCCTCGACGCGGTACGTCACGGCCTCGACGAGCGTCGGTCCCTCACCGCGCCTGGCACGGGCCATGGCGTCGGCGAGCACCGTGTGCACCGCCAGCGCGTCGTTCCCGTCCACCAGCCGGCCCGGCATGCCGTATCCGACGGCCTTGTGGGCGAGGGACGGCGCCGCGCTCTGCTTGGCGAGCGGCACGGAGATCGCGAAGCCGTTGTTCTGTACGAGGAAGACGACCGGGGCCCGCCACACGGCGGCGAAGTTCAGCGCCTCGTGGAAGTCGCCCTCGCTGGTGCCGCCGTCGCCCACCAGGGCCAGCGCGACCAGATCGTCGCCCTTGAGCCGCGCGGCGTGGGCGAGCCCGACGGCATGCGGGAGCTGGGTGGCGAGCGGGGTGGACAGCGGCGCGACCCGGTGCTCGTACGGGTCGTACCCGGTGTGCCAGTCGCCCCGCAGCAGCGTCAGCACCTCGACCGGGTCGAGCCCGCGCGCCACGGCCGCGAGGGTGTCGCGGTAACTCGGGAAGAGCCAGTCCTGCTCACGCAGCACGAGCGCGGCGGCGACCTCGCAGGCCTCCTGGCCGGTGCTCGACGGATAGACGGCGAGCCTGCCCTGCTTGGTGAGCGCCGTGGCCTGCGTATTGAACCTGCGGCCACGGACCAGCTCGGCGTGGAGCCGCAGCAGCAGTCCTGGATCGGCGTCGGCCACGGCGTCCGTGCCCAGCGCGCGATACGGCTCGGCGTCGGGAAGCAGTGGTGCGGGATCGGTACGCGGCTGCCACGCCGGCGGGGTGGGCCGATGGGCCGCGGCACCGGGCAGTTCCTGGACCGTACTGCTCTTCTTCACGCGTGCACCTCCTCGTGGGAGCGGGCGGACGACGGGGTGTCTGATGTGGCCCGTCTCACCTACCGATTGTTCGGTCGTTGAGGCATTTTGGCTACAGGCGGCTTCAGCCTGTGGACAAACGGTTCTCCACAGCCTGGGATGGTCACAGGTCGTCCATGGCGGAGAGGTGGGGGGACATGGGAGCTGAACAAATGGCCGACGGCGCGGACCAGGGCGCCGAGCCGGCCGTCCGCGACACCGCCGGACGCGCCGCGCACGGCACCGGCCGTGGCGGCGGCGGTACGAGCGAGGCGGGCGGTACGAGCGGTACGACCGGTTCGAAGCAGCCCCTCGCGCCGCCGCGCCCGCTCGACGCCATCGACGAGGACATCCTCCGGATCCTCCGGACGGACGGCCGCGCCTCGATACGGTCCGTCGCCGAGCGGGTCCATGTCTCGCGCGCCAACGCGTACGCCCGGATCAACCGGCTGATCGACGACGGGGTGATTCGCGGCTTCAGCGCCAGGATCGACCATGAACGCGCGGGTCAGGGCGCATCCGCGTACATCACCTTGAAGATCGTGCAGAACTCCTGGCGCACCGTGCGCGAGCAGCTCGAAGAGCTCCCGGGGGCCACCCACATCGCCCTGGTCAGCGGTGACTTCGACGTACTGCTGCTGGTGCACGCGCCGGACAACCGGTCCCTGCGCGAGCTCGTGCTGACCAGGCTCCAGTCCATTCCGGAGGTGCTGTCCACCCGCACGCTGCTGGTGTTCGAGGAGACGGACCTCGGCCCGGGAACCGCCACGGGCCCGACGCTCTAGCCACGGGCCCGACGCTCCAGGTCTCCAGGGCTCCGCGGCTCTAGGTCTCCGGGGCTCCGGGGCTCTGGTTCTCCGGGGCCCGCCCGGCGCTGCGGCGTTCCGCGCGCAGTCCGTCGAAGGCCATCCGGACGACCGCGTCCGCCACCTCGTCACGGCCGTGGCCGCCGACCGCGCGCGGCCGGTACCACTCCACCAGGGAGTTGACCATGCCGAAGAGCAGCCGGGTCGCCAGCCTGATGTCCATGTCGGCCCGCAGATCCCCGTCCGCGGCGGCGGCCTTGAGCAGATCGGCCACCCGCTGGTCGAACTCACGGCGCCGCTCCATCGCCCAGCGCTCGGTCTGCGTATTGCCCCTGACCCGCAGCAGCAGCGTCACATAGGGCAGCTCGGCCATCAGCACCTCGACCGTACGGCGGGTCACGTACTCCACCCGCGCGACGGCCCGTCCCCGGACCGCGCCGTCCTCGTCGAGGATCCCGAAGAGCCCGTCCAGGGCGCGGCTGACGGCGAGGCGCAGCAGTTCCTCCTTGCCCACGACATGGTGGTAAATGGAGGACTTCGAGATCCCGGCGGCCTTGGAGAGATGCTCCATGGACGTGCCGTCGTAACCACGCTCGTTGAAGACGCGGACGGCGACGGTCAGCAAGGTCTCGGGCGTGTACGCGTCGCGTTTGGCGGTCGTCATGACGCCTCGTCCTCCTCCTGTGCGGCGGCCAGGCGACGCAGTGCCTGCGAGGGGGCGTAGCGGCCGGTGGGGTACTCCTCGTGCAGCGACTCCAGCGTCTCCAGCACCCACCGCGCGCCGAGCTCCGTGCCCCAGTCGAGCGGCCCGCGCGGGTAGTTGACGCCCAGTCGCATCGCGGTGTCGATGTCGTCCGAGGAGGCCACTCCGCGCGCCGCCGCGTCGAGCGCGAAGTCCACGAGCATCGCGACCGTACGGGCCACGATCATGCCCGGGATGTCGGCGATCACGCTGACGTCCTTGCCGAGTGCCTGGAAGAGACCGACGGCCTCGCTCAGGGCCGTCGCGTCGACCCCGGCGGCGGGCGCCAGGGCGATCCGTGTCGCCGCGCGGTAGTCCAGCGCGAGATCGAAGTGGACGACGGGCATCCCGGCGTCGTCGGCGGCCGAACCGTCCGCCAGGAACAGCCGCGTACCGCCGGACAGCTCGATCCAGCCGGGAAGGCCGGGGACGGCGTCCTCCTTACGGAGGACCTCGATACCGGCCTCCTCGATGAGTCCGGGCAGCGCGTCGGCCGCGAAGAGTGCGCCCTGCACGGTGACGGAAGCGGGCGCCCGCGCGGGCCCTTCCGTCCGCGCTCCGGCGCCCGGCGCGGCGTCCTCGCCGTACGGGAACCACCCATGGCCCGACTTGCGGCCCAGCCGTCCCGACTCGACCAGCCTGCGCTGCGCGAGCGAGGGCGTGAACCGTACGTCCTGGAAGAAGGACTCCCACACGGACCGGGTGACGGCCTCGTTGACGTCCTGGCCGATCAGATCGGTCAGCTCGAAGGGGCCCATCCGGAAGCCGCCGGACCCACGCAGTACCGCGTCGATCGTGGCGGGGTCCGCGGCGCCTTCCTCGTACACCCGGAAGGCCTCGGCGTAGTACGGGCGTGCGACGCGATTGACGATGAATCCCGGGGTGTCCGCGGAGCTCACCGGCGTCTTGCCCCAGGCCCGCGCCGTCGCGGACGCGCACCGCGCGGCGCGCTCGTCCGTCGCGAAGCCGCTGACGACCTCCACCAGCGGCAGCAGCGGGGCGGGGTTGAAGAAGTGCAGACCGACCAGACGGCCGGGGAGGCGCAGGGCGCCGGCGACCGCCGTGACGGAGAGGGAGGAGGTGTTCGTGGCGAGCAGGCAGTCGTCGCCGACGATGTCCTCCAGGGCCGCGAACAGTTCCCGCTTGACGGAGAGCCGCTCCAGGACGGCCTCGACGACGAGCGCGGCGTCCGCCAGCTCGGCGTCGAGGCCGTCCTGGAGCGGCTCTCCGTCAAGCGGGAACTGTTCGCGGCCCTGGAGGACATCGTCGGCGACGACTGCCTGCTCGCCACGAACACCTCCTCCCTCTCCGTCACGGCGGTCGCCGGCGCCCTGCGCCTCCCCGGCCGTCTGGTCGGTCTGCACTGCCCTCTTGTCCCGACCGATCGTTCGGTTACTCTAACTCTGTCCGTCAGCTCATGTCCCCGTCCCGCCTCTCCCGTCCGTTTCCTGTC
>NZ_MAUD01000718.1:214-503 GCF_001700515.1 Streptomyces lushanensis | reverse complement strand
GCGGCGCAGGCGCAAGGTCCCGCCGACGGCGGCAGCGGCCACGACGGCCGCTCCCACCGCGATCTGGGTGGTGTCGGGACCGACGCTGCCGCCGATCCCCGATCGGACGGGGCCGCGCGGCTCGCGGTCGCGCTCCACGAAGAATTCCCGGGTGATGTGCCGGCCGTCCTCGCACCGCACACCGACGCGGTACGGACCGCGTCCGATCTCGTGCGGCACCCGGAACCGGCCGACCAGCACCTCTCGGTCCGCCTCCGGATCCGCTCCCTGGCCCGACGCGCGCTCCAGC
>NZ_MAUD01000718.1:0-153 GCF_001700515.1 Streptomyces lushanensis | reverse complement strand
ACCCTCGGGGAGAGTTCCAGCCGGTCGTCGTCGTTCGCCGCTATGGCGGTGGTGGTCATGGCGGCGGTCGCGGTGGTGGTGTCCGTGGTGCCGGTGGCCGCCGCGGCGATGGTCGCGGCGCACAGGGAGGTCAGACCCGTCGAGACGGCCGCC
>NZ_MAUD01000717.1 GCF_001700515.1 Streptomyces lushanensis | reverse complement strand
GCCCGCGTCGGCGGGTGCGCTGGGCGGTTGGTGCGCTGCGGGCTGGGGGCGGGTGTTCACCACTTGTCGGCTTCCTCGTGTGCGTCGTAGAGCCCGAATCCGGCGGCCGCGGCGGGGCGGGTGTCGTCCTCGGGGAGGTCGTCGAGGTCGTCGATGCTGTCGTCCTCTCCGTGCTGCGCCAACTCGTCGTGCTGCGCCGGCTCGCCGGTGATGGGGCCGGTGCCGTGGTGCGGGTGCCGTGCGGCGGGAACCGGCAGCGTGGTGGCGCGGGCGAGGAGAGCTTGTTCGGTGGTGGTGGCGTGGCCGCTGTGCACGCGGCGCATGAGCTGGTCGAGGGCGTCGGCCAGGTCGGCCTCGTGCTGCTGGCTGTCGTCGTGGTTGTTGTGGTGGGCGTGGGTGCGGATGTGCTGCCAGGTGCGCTCGTTGAACGGCTGGTGGACGTGGTCGCGGTGGATCCAGGGGATTTCGGTGAGCTCGCCGTCGGGCAGGCGGATCCAGATCTGGCGGACGTCGTGGGGGTTGTAGTGGATCTCCCATTTCCCGCCCCGGCCGGCGACGGGGGAGGCCTGGCCGCGGTAGGGGGCGAGGAGATCGTGGTCGTAGGTGCGGTGGTGGATGGTGATGCCGGCGGGGGTGATGGCCTGCCAGCGCACGGGCAGCAGTTCGAGGTAGTCGCGGCCGGTGAGCGGGACGGGCACGTACCCGGCGACGGCGACGAGCGCGGCCCACATCTGGTTGGGTGTCAGCGCTTTGCGGGGCATCATCGGGTGGCGTAGGCCTTCGTGGGGCCGGTGGTGGTAGTGCACCAGCCATTCGTCGAGCAGGTCCTGGAGCTGGGGGACGCTGTAGCAGGTGTCTTTCTCGGTGTCGGGGCCGCGGCGGGTGACGTCGGATCCGGTGTAGCCGGGCAGGTGCTGGCAGAACAGGGCGTTGATGGTGCCGAAGGTCCGCTCGACGATGCCTTTGGCGGTGGGGGCGTGGGG
>NZ_MAUD01000716.1 GCF_001700515.1 Streptomyces lushanensis | reverse complement strand
TGTCCGTGGCGGGCGGCGGCGGTTTCGGCGGTGGCGGAGGAGTCGGCGTAGGACGGCAGTCGCCGCCGCCCGCCACGGACACCACCGTGCCCAGGCCGCCGGGACCGAGCGAGGCGTAGGCGCAGCTGTGCGCCGCGGCCGGTACGGGAACGGCCGACAGCGATATGAGCGCGACTGCCGCGAGCAGTCGTCCGACAAGTGATCCATACACGGCAGGAGCTTGTTCCCCATTTCGCCGCGGCACGCGGGAAGTTGCTCGGATTCCCCCGGATAGGGGCATTTGGGCCGCGGGAGGTTTGGCAGCCGGAAGGCCGTGCGAAGACCGCCAAAAGTTTTTTCGCCCACGTTGAACGCGGCGGTGGTCCCGGCCCGTACTAAGGGCCATGAAAGGCGCACCCAGGCGCAGCAACTGGCTTACGAACAACAGGAGTTGACATGAACACCTGGCGGAACGCCTCGCTCGCGGTGACCGCGGCGGCCGTACTGGCCCTGACGACGGCGTGCGGTCAGGACCAGGGCACCGACACCAACGGCCAGTCCGTCGGCGCCGCCAAGCCGGCCGACGCCGGTTACGGCGCGGACAGCGGATACGGCACCGACACGGGTGCCGCGGCGGAGGCCAAGCCGGCCGGTCAACTCGCCGTGTGGGACAGCAAGGAGCTCGGCGAGGTCGTCACCGACAGCGAGGGGTTCACGCTCTACCGCTTCGACAAGGACACGGCCAACCCGCCCAAGTCGAACTGCGAGGGCGACTGTGTGACCGCCTGGCCCGTGGTGGCCGCGGGCGACGCCGAGGCCGCGCCGGGCACCGACCCCTCGCTGCTGGGCGAGATCACCAGGGCCGACGGCACCAAGCAGCTCACCATCGCGGGCTGGCCGATGTACCGGTACGCCCAGGACACCAGCCCCGGCGACGCCAACGGCCAGGGCGTGGGCGGCACCTGGTTCGCCTCCGCCCCCGACGGCAAGAAGGCGGCTCCGGCCGGTGCCGCCTCGGGCGAGGAGGTCACCGCCGGTGACCTGCCGGGCCTGTCCGTCCGCAAGGATCCCAAGCTCGGCGACATTGTGGTCGATTCAAAGGGAATGACGGTGTACCGGTTCAAGAAGGACACCGCCTGGCCGATGTCGTCGGCCTGCACCGGTGAGTGTCTGGAGAAGTGGCCGGTTGTCGCCCCCGTCGACAAGAACGACACCGAAGGCATCATCGAGAAGGGCTACGTGACCTTCGACAGGCCCGACGGAATCAAGCAGCAGAGTCTCGACTGCTGGCCGATCTACACCTTCACCGGTGACACAAAGCCGGGCGACACCAATGGTCAGGGCGTCGGTGGCACCTGGTTCGCGGTTTCCCCGAATGCCAAGCTGGTCGGAGCGCCGAAGTAGTCCCCACGTTGCGGCTCCGGCCCGTCGGTCCGCCGTCACACCCCTCCGTGTGACGGCGGACCGGTCGCACGTGCCGTCGGCGTGTGACCAAGAACGGATCGCTGATTTCCGTTTGGGCTCGCCCTCTTGGCGGTCGATCAGTAGCCTCGGCTCGAACAACCGGCCAGGTACCTGGCCGCGA
>NZ_MAUD01000715.1 GCF_001700515.1 Streptomyces lushanensis | reverse complement strand
CCCACCCACAGGCCCGCAAAAGACCAAGAAAAAACCAGGACCCGCCACTCGGTTCACCCCAGCGACCAGCCTCCGCCAAGGCCAAGCTCCGCCAAGGCCGACCAGAACCGACGACGTCCAGACCACACCGGGCAACAGGGGGCGGGGCGGGCTGTCGACAGGACTCGGCCGGTGCCGCGCCCGCCACGTACGGGCTACGGGGACGAGAGGTACTCACCGAGCCGGAGACGCTCGTCCGTCCCGGCGCCCCCGAGGTCTCGCTCCCTCGTCTCGGCCCTCCTCAGGTACGCCGCGTGTTCGGCTTCCAGGTCGACCTCCGTGAACTCCTCCAGCCTCACCATCAACTGAGCAGCCAGAACCCACCCGATCCGCCCGCTCCCGAACGACACACCGTCCACGCCGTACGCCACCGGAAACGGCCCACCAGGCCGGTACAACGCCCCATGCACCCCCGCCACCGCGAACTGACGTACCCGCAGCGCCAGATACCGCTCCCGTAAATACGGACACGCCCCCACCGAAGCCATCGCACACGGCACACACAACGGCGGATGCGCCGTCACATCACCCGGCCCCCACCGCCCCGGATCTGCTTCTTATACACATCT
>NZ_MAUD01000714.1 GCF_001700515.1 Streptomyces lushanensis | reverse complement strand
CTTCCGACGGACTGCCGGACGTCATCTCGCACATCGCCAGGGACCCGCTCGACCCGGCCTTCGTGGACGACGACTTCCACACCGCGCTGCGGCTGCGCCGTACCACGGTCAAGCGCGCGCTGCTCGACCAGTCACTGATCAGCGGCGTCGGCAACATCTACGCAGACGAGGCGCTCTGGCGCGCCAAGGTCCACTACGAACGGCCCACGGCCACCTTCACCCGGCCGCGCTCCGCCGAGCTGCTCGGTCATGTACGGGACGTGATGAGCGCGGCCGGGTGAAGGTGGCCGTGGGCCGTTCGTAGTGGACCTTGGCGCGCCAGAGCGCCTCGTCTGCGTAGATGTTGCCGACGCCGCTGATCAGTGACTGGTCGAGCAGCGCGCGCTTGACCGTGGTACGGCGCAGCCGCAGCGCGGTGTGGAAGTCGTCGTCCACGAAGGCCGGGTCGAGCGGGTCCCTGGCGATGTGCGAGATGACGTCCGGCAGTCCGTCGG
>NZ_MAUD01000713.1 GCF_001700515.1 Streptomyces lushanensis | reverse complement strand
ACGGCCGCCGGCAGCCGCTGCGGCCAGCGCGGATGGCTGTCGGTGACTCCGACACGGAGCTGTTCGTACCGTTCGAGCACGATCTCCACGGTGAACGTGGGCGACTGGCCGAAGGTGTGCTGCACGGCGTTGGTCGCCAGCTCCGAGACGATCAGCCGCACGGTGTCGGCCGCCTCCGCCCGGGCCGGCAGACCCCACTCCGTCAGCAGGTCCGCGACGTATCTTCGCGCCGCCGGTACCGACGCGGGATCGCTCGGCAGCGTGATGGATGCTTCCTGATGGTCTGCCATGGCGACGCCGTCCCTTTCCCGCCGGACCTGACTCCGCCGCAGTGCGGATGACTGCGCGGACGGCCTCGGACTGTGCTCAGCGTGCCACTCATCCTGCCGTTCTCACGGCCCATCCATCGAGATCTGCATATATCTGTCGCTCGAAGTGGTGAACTCTGCTACGCGAGACCGTATTTGGATGGCGAAAAGATAACTTCTCCGCCGCGGCGCTCTTGGCGCGTACGGGACGCTTATCGGAGCGGTTCGGCGAAGGGATCTATACATGCGGCATATTCCGGCG
>NZ_MAUD01000712.1:408-550 GCF_001700515.1 Streptomyces lushanensis | reverse complement strand
GGCGCGGCCTATGAGCGCGCCGGGGCGCGGGTACGTAAGCTGTGCCACGTCACACGGACGACCGGGCAGCGGGGATGGACATGGCGATGATGCGGCTCCGGCGCGAGGACCCGCGTGTCGTCGGTTCGTTCCGGCTCCACCG
>NZ_MAUD01000712.1:217-401 GCF_001700515.1 Streptomyces lushanensis | reverse complement strand
GCCGCGGACCTGGAGGCGGACCGGCCGTGGTTCGCCACCCAGTATGTGCCGGGCCCCTCGCTGCACGACAAGGTCGCCGAGGAGGGCCCGCTGCCGGCCGCCGAGGTGGCCTCCGTCGGGGCCGCGCTCTCCGAGGGCCTGGTGGCCGTGCACGAGGCCGGAGTCGTCCACCGCGACCTCAAGC
>NZ_MAUD01000712.1:0-159 GCF_001700515.1 Streptomyces lushanensis | reverse complement strand
CGGCGACGGACGTGTTCTCGCTGGGTGCGACCCTCGCGTACGCCTCGACCGCCGACTCGCCCTTCGGACACGGCAGTTCGGAGGTGATGCTCTACCGGGTGGTCCATGAGGAGGCGCATCTCCAGG
The DNA here is from genome assembly GCF_001700515.1 of Streptomyces lushanensis. Lineage (GTDB taxonomy): Bacteria > Actinomycetota > Actinomycetes > Streptomycetales > Streptomycetaceae > Streptomyces > Streptomyces lushanensis. The sequence goes on along the minus strand of NZ_MAUD01000712.1, from coordinate 33 downwards.
GAGTGCCCGACGCGCTGGCGCCGCTGCTGCGCG
>NZ_MAUD01000711.1 GCF_001700515.1 Streptomyces lushanensis | reverse complement strand
GGCCGGCTCCCCATGCCCTGATCCGTCGATAGACCGGGAGTACGCCCTCGTGGCCACGTTTCTCTACAAGCTCGGACGGCTCGCCTTCCGGCGCCGCCACTATGTCGCCCTGCTGTGGGTGGCGCTGCTGGCGGTCGCCGGGGTCGGTGCCGCCTCCGCGTCGACCCCCACGTCCAGTTCCTTCTCCATCCCGGGAACGGAGGCCCAGAAGGCCTTCGACCTGCTGGAGCAGCGCTTTCCCGGAGGCAGCGCCACCCACAGCAGGGCGACATAGTGGCGGCGCCGGAAGGCGAGCCGTCCGAGCTTGTAGAGAAACGTGGCCACGAGGGCGTACTCCCGGTCTATCGACGGATCAGGGCATGGGGAGCCGGCCCGACGGCGAGAGCGGCACTCGTCAGGTGAGGAGGGTCCTGCTGGGGACGGTCAGACGCCGAGGGAGGGGAGGACCACGGCATCGAGATACGAACTGAGGAAGCTCCGGTCCGGCGACCGGTCCTCGATCAACTGCCGGGCGACGAAGGCGCCGACCAGCATGTGCGTGACGAAGTTGAGCGCGGGGTTGTCCGCGGCGATCTCGCCACGGTCCACGGCACGTCGCAGCAGCGTATGGAGTCCGTTGATCTCGGGCTCGATCAGCAGCTCACGGAGCGCCTGGTGGAGATCGGGATTGTTGTGGACGGCACGGAACAGGCCCCGCATCAGCGCGGAGTCCCGCTCCATCCGGCAGTCGTCGCCGGCCGCCAGCAGCGCG
>NZ_MAUD01000710.1:599-778 GCF_001700515.1 Streptomyces lushanensis | reverse complement strand
GCCGGTCCTGGGGCCGAGGCCACCACAACGGAAACCACCACTGACCCGGACCTGACGCTTCCCCGGGCCTGATCAGGAGGCAGCACCGGTGGGGCCGAGGCAGCGCTGCCGCACGAAGGGGGCCCTTCCTCTCCACGAGGAAGGGCCCCCTTTGCGTTGAGCGCCCGGCAGGCCTTGCA
>NZ_MAUD01000710.1:0-578 GCF_001700515.1 Streptomyces lushanensis | reverse complement strand
CGGCCACATCAGGACTCCGACCGACCTCGAACGTGGGCCCCTGTTCGTACGGGGACTCCCGCGTCTGCTGCTCCCACCGCATGCTGAAGGATCGAGACAATCAAGGCCCGGGGGACCTGTGGAAGAGTCGTCAGCATGGGTACCGAAGTTGACCGGCTTCAGAGCGAAGTTCGGAGATACCTGCACCCGCTGTTCCGCCCCGCGGCCCGAACCTGAGCAGCTGCGCCGATGGGAGGGGATCCGCGCGAACCTGCTCGACCGGCTTCGGGAGGCCAAGGAACAGGGCAGGCTTGGCAAGTTCGTCGCGATCGAGGCCCGACCCCGCCGCCGCAGAGCGGAAGCTCGCCGCCATGTGCGACCTCGCGGCGCGGCACCTCACCGTCCTTCGACCTCTTGTCGGCCACACAGGCGGCACCACCTGAGCGCGGACCGGACAGGACGCTGCACCACCCCGGCCAGGTCACGGGAGGCGGCCGACGTACCGATCCGGCGGACCCGGTTGGCGCCGAACATGGAAGATCTTTTGGGAACTCGCATCCGGGAACAGCACGTTGAACGGGTGCTCACGCCCCCGCGGC
>NZ_MAUD01000709.1 GCF_001700515.1 Streptomyces lushanensis | reverse complement strand
TGGGCGCGGGAGGCCGCGTCCGGGGTGATCGTGTTCATCGCCGGCATGTCCTGCCAGACCAGCAGTCCGAGCCGGTCGGCCCAGTGGAACCAGCGGTCGGGCTCCACCTTGATGTGTTTGCGCACGGAGTTGAAACCGAGCCGCTTGTGCGTCCTCAGGTCGTACGCGAGGGCCTCGTCGGTCGGCGCGGTGTGCAGCCCGTCCGGCCAGAAGCCCTGGTCGAGCGTGGCCATCAGAAAGACCGGCTCGCCGTTGAGAACCGTACGCGGCGCTCCGGCGACCGTCTCGACGCCGATCGAGCGCATACCGAAGTAGCTGCCGACCGTGTCCTTGCCGCCCTTGCCCGCCGTCACCTCCAGCCGGTAGAGATACGGATCGTCGGGCGACCAGAGCCGTGGATCACGCACGGGCACGCTCAGCGGCGCTCCGGCGCGGCCGGTGGCCGTGCCCGCTCTGCGCCCGCCCTCGTACGCGGTGGCCGTGACCGGCACACCGTCGCGTATCCCGCGTA
>NZ_MAUD01000071.1 GCF_001700515.1 Streptomyces lushanensis | reverse complement strand
GCCGGCCAGAACCCGACATCGGGGGCGCTCGCCGCCCGCCGCGTCCACCGGCTCCGCTCCGGCGACACGCTCCAGGCCCTGGCATGGGCCGAGTACGGCGACGCGGCGGCCTGGCGGGTCATCGCCGACATCAACGGGATCGACGACCCGTTGCGGTTGGCGGAGGGGCGCGAATTGCTGCTGCCCTCGGCCGACGAACTCGACACCGTGGCGGAAGCGGCCTCGTACGGGCCCGGCGCCGGCCGGAGTGATGCCTGATGGCGAACGACACCGTTGCCAAGACCCTGGTCGTGGAGATCGGCGGGACGAAGCTTCCGGCGGATCTCGCCAACACCCTGGTGGACGGGTACGTCGACGACAGCCGCACCCTGCCCGACCTGTTCGTACTGCGCTTCCGCGACCCCAGCCGGGTCCTGCTGGAAAAGGCGGGCATCAAGATCGGCGTCGAGGCGCGGCTGCTGGCCGGTTCCGGGTCCGGAGGGTCGCCGAAACCGTTGCTCAAGGGCGAGGTCACCGCTCTGGAGATGGACTTCGACGAGACCGGTACGTTCACCATCGTCCGTGGCGCGGACAAGGCGCACCGGCTCTTCCGGGGGCGCCGGGTCGTCGGCTACCAGAACATGACCATTGCCGACATCTGCCGCCAGGTCGCCCGGCGCGCCGGTCTTTCGGCGGNNNNGCGCTGGTCGGCCGGGCCGACGCGGGCAAGGCCGACACGGTCCGGCTGGGCATCAGCCCGGCGGACGCGGTCGGCCCGTTCGGCAAGGCGGACTACGTGGTGACCGACACCGCGTACGGGGAGCAGGCCCGGGTCGAGCAGGCCGCCAAGGCCCTGGCGCAGCGGATCGCCGGGGCGTTCGCCGAGATGGAGGCGGTGATCCGGGGCAATCCGGAGGTCCGGGCGGGCGGCGCGGTGGCGCTCTCCGGGGTCGGCGCACCGTTCGAGGGCCGGTACACCGTCACGTCGTCCAGGCATGTCTTCGACGCGCTGCGCGGCTACGAGACGTGGGTGACGGTCTCGGGGCAGCAGGAGCGTTCACTGTCGGCGCTGGCCGGTGGCGCCACCGGCCGGGGCCCCGAGGTGGACGGAATCGTCATCGGCCTGGTCACCGACACCAAGGACCCGGAGAAGCTGAGCCGGGTCAAAGTGAAGTTCCCCTGGCTCTCCGACGAGTACGTCAGCGACTGGGCGCGCACCGTGCAGTCCGCCGGTGGCGGGGGCAAGAACGGCAAGGGCACCTCGGCGTTCGTCCCCGAGGTCAACGACGAGGTGCTCGTCGGCTTCGAGCAGGGCCGGCTCGACCGCCCGTACGTCCTCGGCTGTCTGTTCAACGGGCAGGACAAGCCGTCCACGGGGAGCGGCGAGCTGATCGACGGCACCAGCGGCGCCGTCAACCGGCGGTCGTTCTCCTCCCGCAGCGGCAACCAGCTCGAACTGCTCGACAACGCCTCCGGCGCGCAGGGCGTGCGGATGGTCACCGGCGACGGCAAGCTCACCATCGACCTGGACCGCAAGGGCACCAGGATCGTCGTGCACAGCGACGGCACGGTGGAGATCGACGCCAAGGACAAGGTCACCGTCAAGGCGGGGAACGGCGCGCTGATGGACGCGGGCAGCGGCACGCTCGAACTGATCGGCAAGTCGGTGAAGGTGACGGCGCAGACCGGCGTCCAAGTGGACGGCGGCAGCGGCCAGGTGGGGCTGAGGACGAGCGGCGGAGTGGATGTGAAGGGCACTCAGGTCGCCGTCAACGGCACCTCGCGCACGGAGATCAAGGGCGGAGCGATGTGCTCGATCAACGCCGGCCTGGTCAAGATCAACTGACGGACCGTTCCGCCGGCCGCCCCGGCGCGACGGTCCATGAGGTGAACGCGCACGCGCGTCACGACCGAGGGGAGTACCCGTCATGCCATCCGCCGCTCGCGTGGGCGACGCCACCGGCCATCCGGGAGTGGTGGGTCCGCCCGGTGTGCCCACCGTTCTCATCGGCGGCATGCCCGCCGCGACCGTCGGCACCACGCACACCTGCGCCTTCCCGCCGCCGGCCGTCCACCCGCCGTCCGTGATCGTCCCGCCGGGCTGTCCCACCGTGCTGATCGGCGGCAGGCCCGCCGCGCGGATGGGCGACACCGCCGCCTGCGGAGCCCCGATCGTCGCGGGCTGCCCGACCGTGCTGATCGGCGGGTGACGGACCGATGGGGGAGCAGTTCGTCGGAGCGGGCTGGGCGTTTCCGCCGCGTACCGACGCCACCGGGTCCATCGCCCTGGTGCACGGCGAGCGGGAACTGGAGGAATCGATCCGGCTGGTCCTCGCCACCAGCCCCGGCGAGCGGCCCATGCGCCCGGAGTTCGGCTGCGCCGTCCACGACTACGTGTTCGCGCCGGCCGACGCGGGTACCGCCGGCCAACTCGCGTACGAGGTCCGGCTCGCGCTGGACCGCTGGGAGCCCAGGATCGAGGTCGCGGGCATCGACGTCCGGTTCGACGCCGTCGAGGACGGCGTGCTGTACATCGACATCAGCTACTTCGTGCGCGGCACCAATGACCCCCGCAACCTCGTTTTCCCCTTCTATGTGATCCCTCCGCACGAGGAAGGCGCAGGTCAGTGACACTGCCCAGCCCCAATCTCGACGACCGCAGGTTCCAGGGGCTCGTCGACGACGCCAAGCGGTTCGTTCAGCAGCGCTGCCCCGAATGGACCGACCACAATGTCTCCGATCCGGGCGTCACCCTCATCGAGGCGTTCGCCACCATGGTCGACCAGCTCCTCTACCGGCTCAATCGTGTGCCGGAGAAGAGCTACCTCTCCTTCCTCGACCTGATCGGCGTACGGCTGCACCCGCCGACCGCCGCCCGCACCGACGTCACGTTCTGGCTGTCCGCGCCGCAGCCCGAGACCGTACGTGTCGGAGCGGGCGCCGAGGTCGCCACGGTACGGACCGAGAGCGAGGAGGCGGTCGTCTTCACCACGTCCCGCGACCTGCAGATCGAGCCGTGCGCTCTGGACCGGCTGGCGACCCGCCACCACGGGGGCGACGCCACCGACCGTACCCAGGAACTCGCCCTGGCACGGGACGTCCCCTGCTTCGGCGCGACACCCGCCCCCGGGGACGCTCTGTACTTCGGCCTGTCCAACCCCGTGCCCGCCGGCGTCGTCGTACTGCGCCTGGACTGCCGGGTCGACGGGGTCGGCGTGGACCCCTTGCGCCCGCCCCTGCGCTGGGAGGCGTGGGACGGCAAGGTGTGGGCGCGCTGCGACGTGGAGGAGGACACGACCGGCGGTTTAAACCGCCCCGGTCAGGTCGTCCTGCATCTGCCGGGCACCCACACGGAGTCCGTCATGGTGAAGAAGCCGGGCGGGTGGGTGCGCTGCCGGCTGGTACCCGCCGAGCCGGGCCAGCCCACCTACCTGCAGTCGCCGACGGTTCGCGAGGCGGCGGCGTTCACGATCGGGGGGACGGTCGACGCCGTGCACGCCGAGACCGTGAGGGACGAGGTCCTGGGCCTGTCCGAGGGTGTGCCCGGCCAGTCGTTCCATGTCGCGAGGCCGCCCGTCGTCCCCGGCGACGAGCCGTTCGTCGTCCAGGTGGCGGACGGCTCGGGCTGGTCGCTGTGGAGTCGCGTCGACGACTTCGCCCAGTCCGGCCCCGAGGAACAGCACCTGACACTGGACCCGAACTCCGGCCGGGTCGACTTCGGCCCGGCCGTCCGGGAGCCCGACGGGACGGTCCGCTCCTACGGCGCCGTTCCCCCCAAGGGCGCGCCCGTACGGATCCGCGCCTACCGCACGGGAGGGGGACACCGGGGCAATGTGGCCAAGGGAGCACTGCGGGTGCTGCGCAGCTCGCTGCCGTTCGTCGCGCGGGCCGAGAACCGCCGGGCGGCCGTCGGCGGTGTCGACGGCGAGAGCGTGGAGAACGCGAAGGTCCGCGGGCCGATGACCCTGCGCAGCCTGTACCGGGCGGTCGTCCCGCGCGACTACGAGCAGCTGGCCCGGGAGGTCGCGCCGGACGCCGCGCGGGTGTGCTGCGTCCCCGCCGGGGAGGGTGAGGAGAGCGGGGTACGGCTGCTGGTGGTGCCCGCCGTCCAGGGCGACGAACAGGGGCGGCTGCGGTTCGACGACATGGTGCCGCCCCAGGAGACGCTGCGCGCCCTTGCCGACCATCTGGACCAACGGCGCCCCATCGGCACCCGCCTGGTGGTGGAGCCGCCCTACTACCAGGGCGTCACCGTCGTGGCATCCGTCCTGGCCGCCCGCGGCGCGGTCGCCGACTGGATCCGCACCGAGGCGCTGGCGGCCTTGTACGGCTATTTCAACCCGGTGACCGGCGGACCGGCGGGGCAGGGCTGGCCGTTCGGCCGGCCGATCCACGCGGGCGAGGTGTACGCGGTGCTCCAACGGGTGCCCGGCGTCGACCTCGTGGAGGACGTCCGGCTCTTCCCGGCCGACCCGTTGACCGGTCAGCGGGCCGAGCAGACCACCAGGATCGTGCTCGACCCGTACGCCCTGGTCTTTTCCTACGAGCATCAACTCAGAGTGCGGGAGTCCTGAATGCGCGGAACCGTCCCGGGGCTGCCGACGCCCCACCCCCTGATGTACCAGCTCCCCGCCGTGTACCTGGGGCAGGATTTCCTTCAGCGGTTCCTGGAGGGGCTCGACGAGGTACTGGCGCCGGTGCTGCTCACCCTCGACAACCTGCCCGCCCACCTGGATCCGCGCACCGCCCCGGAGGACTTCCTGTCGTGGGTCGCGACCTGGGTGGCCGCGGAACCGGACACCGGGCAGGGCGCCGGAACCGTTGAGGGCCTGCCGGTCGAGCAGCGGCGGGCCGCCGTCACCGGGGCGATGGAGCGGCACCGGCGGCGCGGCACCCGGGGCGGGCTCGCCGACGCGGTACGGCTGGGGTTCGGCGCGGAACCGGAAATCGAGGAGACGGGCGGCGCGTCGTGGTCCGTGACCCCGCGCAGTCCGCTGCCCGGCCAGGCCGGCGGGCGGCCCCGGGTCACCGTCCGGCTGCGGGTCGCCGACCCGGGCGAGGCCGAGGCGGACCGGCTGCGGCGGCTGGTGGGCGAGGAAGTGCCGGCGCATGTCGGCTACGACGTCGAACTGCTGCCCCTCGCGGACGCGTCATGAGCGGCGGTGCCGGGCTGATCTGCCCGGACTGCGGCCACCGCAACGCGCCGGGCACGGTGTTCTGCGGGTCCTGCGAGCTCTTCCTGGACTGGGAGCCGGACACACGGGACGGTGGCGGCGGGGACGCCGGGGCCGGAACCGCTCCGGCCGCGGCGGTCTCCGGGCCGGCCGGCCGAGGGTCCGTGGCTTCGGCTTCGGGGGCGGCGAGCGGTGTCGTGGCCCCTGAGCAGACCGGAGCTCCGGCGGAGCCGCCGTCCGGCGGGACCGGTCCGGCGGTACCCCCGGCCGGTCCCACACCGGAATCGGCGCATCCGCGGACCGTACCCGCCGGGCCTCCGGTCCCCGCGACCGCGGCCGCACCTCCGTCCGAGGGCCGGGCGCCGGCCCAGGCACCGCCTTCGCCTCCGGCACGGGGACCGGAGGCCGGGCCCGAAGCACGGCCGGGACCGGCGGCGGCGAATCCGGCCGGCCCTGCCGCCCCGGTACGGCCCCGGACGCCGTCGGCGCCGGCGGGGATCCCCGGTACCGTCCGGCGCCCGGGGGAGCGGCCGGCGGACCCGGCCGACGACGACCCGGCGCCGGGCACCGCCTCCGGCGGGTCCGAGACCGGAACCGCGACCGCTTCCGGGACCGTGGTCCACGACCTGGTCTGTCCGGACTGCTCGGAGGCCAACCCGCGCACCCGCACCCTGTGCGTGCGCTGCGGCGCGGTCCTTGTCGCACGAAGGGCGAACGAGGAGCGGCTGTCGTGGTGGGAGCGGCTGCTGCGGCGGATCTTCCGGCGGACCCCCCGCAGGCTGACAGCCGGCGAACGCCCCGCGGGGCGCGCCTGGCGCCGGCCGAGCCTCGCGATCCCGCTCACGCTGGTGGTGCTCCTGGGCGGGGGCTTCCTGGCGCGGTCCTACCTGAGCGGGGCCGTCAACTCCGTCCTGGACCGGACGGCCAGGACCACCCCCGTCAACCCGAGGTTCGCGGAGGCGTCCAGCCAGCTCAAGGCCCATCCGGCGGCGGACGCCTTCGACGGCTCGAACAACGGGTACTGGGCGCCCGCGACGGCCGGGGCCGGTCAGGGGCAGTACCTGGAGGCGCGTTTCGAGCAGCCGGTCAGGCTGGAGAAGGTCATCATCCACGGCGGGATCTCCGCAAACAGGGACGACTTCCTCAAGCAGGCCCGGCCCTCCGTGCTCGACGCCGAGCTGAGCGGCCCCAACGGCGAGGTCGAGAAGAGGGAACTGAGGCTTGAGGACAAACCGGGACCTCAGACCCTGGACCTCAAAGGGACGGACATCCGGGCGGTGCGGTTCGTCATCAGGTCCAGCTACGGGGCCGGGGAGAAGAACCGGCATACGGCGATCGCGGAGGTGGAGTTCTTCGGCAGGCGCTGACCCCGGGGCCGCCCTGCCCGGGCGGTACGGGCGCGCGGTCGGCCCCGCCAAGGGCTGTCCCGTAGTCCATGCTGGGCGCGCGACGACAGCCACGGCACCTCGCCGCGTTGTCGCAACGTCCCCAGACGCCCAGTACGGGGACGTCCAGTACGGGGACGTCCCTCCGCCTTGCGATGTACCGCATCCGACGCCACACGCCGACCCGTCAGCGATTACGGGACAGCCCTTAGACCGGATGGGGCATGGCGGCGGACGGCGGGAGGCCCAGGGAGGCGAGCATGTCGGCGTAGCCGCGACGGGCCCGGGCGCTGTCGGCGGCGAGGCCGGCCTGTTCGCATGCCCGGATCAGGACCCGCCAGGCGGCGTCGCGGAATCCGTCGATCCCCAGGCAGAGTTCGGCCGCCTCCACCGCGTCCGACGGACGGCGCTGGCCGAGCCGTATCTCGGCCAGCGCCACCGCCGAACCCGCCGCCTCCCGGCGCAGCCGTTCCCGGTCGGGGGCCAGCCACTCGGCCAGCCCGTCCTCGGGCAGCAGCTCGCCC
>NZ_MAUD01000708.1 GCF_001700515.1 Streptomyces lushanensis | reverse complement strand
GCGCCGAGTATGTGCGTCCGCAGTCGATGCGGCTGACGCTCGCCGCCCTGGAGAACCAGGATCTGATCGAGCGGACGCACATACTCGGCGCGGGCCAGCGCGGCCGTCGTGGACGGCCCGTCGGTGTCCAGCCGGGCGAGCACCGAACGCTGGGAGGGCGTGAGCCGGTTGTCGGGCGAGGCCGTCCGCAGCCGCCGGACCAGCGTGCGGACGACGGAGGTGAGATCGGCGGCGAGCTGCTCGGCGGTCGGATCGGCGGACCACCCGGACTCCTCGGACATGGACTCACCGTAGAAGGTGGACAGGTAAACTTGCAAGTTTTCCTGTCCATCCAGGGGCCCGCCCCACCAGCGGTCCGCCCCCCGTGTGTGTCCGGCAGCGCCACCGCAGCCACCGGGGCCGCAAGCCCGCTCCCACCCGGGACGGCTCGATGTTCGAGGCGCCGACCCGTACGACGCGCCGACTCGCCTCGCGGGTACGGCCGCCGCCGGCGAAGGAGCGTTTCAGCATCCGGCCGTGACGCAGCCCCAGCCCTCGCGGTACGCCGTCCAGTCGCCCTCCCTCGCGGCGAAGTCGACATAGATGGCGACTCCGAACCGCTCCCGGTCGCGGTCCGTGCGCCCCAGGCCCAGCCTGGTGCCGCGGACCGCCGCCGCGACGGTCTCCGCGTGGCCGTGATGGCTCATGTCCTCCTCGTAGTAGAAGGGCAGTCCCATCAGCAGATCGGTGCCGGGCGGGGTGACCTCCAGGGCGAGCGTGGTCTGCTGGGCGACATAACCGCCGTAGAGGCTCTCCAGCGGCATCGCGGTGTCGTAGGACATGACGGCGATCTGGTCGACGCGCCGGGCCACCTGCGCGAAGAACGCCTGTGACCACCACTTGGGGTGTCCGGTGAGGGCGCCGGCGACGGAGTGCAGCGCGGGCAGCGGATCGATCTGATGGGCGGCGACGGAGAGCGGCACGCCCCTGGCCCGGGTGAGAACGCGCAGATCGTCGAGGAGCGAGAGATAATCCCCGTCCCCCGAGTGCAGCGGCTCCAGATCGAAATGGACACCGTCGAATCCCGCGTCCAGGATCTGTCCGGCCGAGCGCACCACGGCGGCGCGTGACGCCGCGCGCTCCAGCCGCAGCCCCTCGGGGCCCTCGGTCGCCAGCTCGTCACCCAGCCAGGCGTGCACCCGTACTCCCGGAATCGTGCGGTGCACGGCGCCGATCAGCCACCGGGCCCGGGCGTAGCGGGCGGCGGGCAGCGTTCCGTCGTGCTCCAGCGGTCCGGCGTGGACATACAGATCGCGTATCCCGGTCCCGCGGACGCGCTCCGCGAAGGCGGCGAGATCCGCATCCTTCCTGCGGCCGTCCACCCAGGCGTGGCCCAGCCAGATGGCGTCCCGGCCGCGTGTCCGTGTGCCGTCCTCGATGTCGCCCGTGTAGTTGATCCGCAGCGCGACGGCGGCGCTCGCCGTCCTGCTCGTCGTACCGGTGCTCACCGCCGCCGTCGCGCTGCGGAT
>NZ_MAUD01000707.1 GCF_001700515.1 Streptomyces lushanensis | reverse complement strand
GGCGCAGATCGAGCGCGGCGGTCGGCTCGTCGAGCAGCAGCAGCGGAGCGCGCTGGGCGAGGACCCGGGCGAGCGCGACGCGGGCCCGTTCACCGCCCGAGAGCGCGGAGAAGGGCCGCCCGGCGAAGGCGGTGACCTCGGTGGCCGCCATCGCCGCCGCGACGGCGCGCTCGTCCTCGTCCTCCAGCGGCGTCCCGGCCCAGGGCGCCCGGCCCATCCGTACGACCTCCTCGACCGGGAACGGGAAGGCGAGCGCGGCGGCCTGGGGCAGTACGGCCCGGCGCAGGGCGAGTTCGGGAGCGGACCACTCGTGCGCGTGGCGCCCGTCGATCCGTACCTCGCCCTGGTCGGGCGGCAGATCGGCGGCGAGCACGGCGAGCAGGGTGGACTTCCCGGCGCCGTTGGGCCCGACGAGCGCGAGCACCTCACCGGCGCGCGCGGCCAGCCCGACACCGGCCAGCACCTCGCGCTGCCCGAGCCGGACATGGAGCCCGCGGACCTCGGCGAGGGGGCTGCCGGCCGGGACGGGCGCGGGCAGCGAGCGCCGGCGCGCGGCGAGGGGATGCCGGAGGCGCCTGAGGTGCCCGAGGTTCGTACGCTTTAGGTGCTCGACGTTCGTACGGGAGCGGCTCATGCCCGGCCTCCTTGCCCGTGCCGTGTTCCGCGCGGCAGCCAACTGTGTCTGCCCGGGGGGCGACCCCCGGGCAGACACAGTTGG
>NZ_MAUD01000706.1 GCF_001700515.1 Streptomyces lushanensis | reverse complement strand
GGAGAGAAGCGGTGTCCTGGGGGCGGCCGATGTCAGCCGGCGTCGGACGAGGGCGAGACGCGCCGCCACTTCTCATGGACGGCCACCGTCCGCAGCAGCCAGCCCGTCTCGTCCCGCAGCAGCCCGAACGAGCACCGCCCGCCGCTCATCAGCTCCTCGCCCGACTCGTGCCGCCGAGGGCTGAGATAGTCCGCCCGCAGTTCGGCGAGATCACCCGGATAACCGTCGGGACCCTGCATGCGCAGCCGGCGGTTGACGATCAGCAACTGGTGCATGCTGTACGGGCGCAGCGTGCCGGCCAGCCAGTCGGCGACCTCCGCGGCCGAACCCTCGATACCGCCCGCCGCCGTGTAGTCGGCGCGGCCGTCCGGTGTGAACAGGGCCCGGTAGCCGGGCCAGTCGGCGTCGTCCACGGCCACCGCGTAATTGGTGACCACCTCATCGATGGCGAGACGGCCCATCACGGTCGCGAGATCCACGCGCTGTGTCATCGGCTCAGTCTCCGGCAGTAAGGGCCCGG
>NZ_MAUD01000705.1 GCF_001700515.1 Streptomyces lushanensis | reverse complement strand
CGCCGGGGTGAACCGGGCGGTAAGGCCGGGAAGCGCCCGGTATGTACGGGGCGGGCCCGCGGGCACGGCGTGCGGCCGGGCGCGGGAGCGGGAAGAATGCCCGCCGTGATCGTGGACTGTGCCATCTACCGCGACGGACGCCGCACCGACGGCCCCGCCGACTTCTCCGACGCCCTCGACGAGGCGCGCGCCCGGGGCGACGCCTTTCTCTGGCTCGGGCTGCACGAACCGACACAGCACGAGTTCGACCTGGTACGCGACGAGTTCGGGCTGCATCCGCTGGCCGTCGAGGACGCGCTCCACGCGCATCAGCGGCCCAAGCTGGAGGTCTACGACGACTCGCTGTTCATGGTCCTCAAGCCCGTGGAGTACGAGCCGGAGGGCGACACCGTCTCCACCGGCGAGCTGATGGTCTTCATGGGCGACTCCTTCGTGGTGACGGTCCGCCATGGCGGGGGCGCGGCGCTCACGGCCGTACGCCAGCGGCTGGAGGCGGAGCCGGAGGTGCTCAAACACGGCCCCACGGCGGTGCTCTACGCCGTCTGCGACGCGGTGGTGGACCACTACATCGAGGTCGCCGTGGAGCTCCAGGTCGACCTGGAG
>NZ_MAUD01000704.1 GCF_001700515.1 Streptomyces lushanensis | reverse complement strand
GCCCGGCCACGTCGACCGCCGGCACCGGCACAGGAACGGGCGCGCGTACGGACCAGGCCGCCACGCTGATCGGCGGTGCGCGGGAGCGGATCGACGCGCTCGACGACCGGATCATCGGTCTCGTCCAGGAACGGATGGCGGTCTCGGCCGCCGTCCAGGACGCCCGGATCACCTCCGGGGGCCGCCGCGTCCATCTCTCCCGCGAGATGGAGATCCTCGGCCGCTACCGCGAGGCCCTCGGCAGGCCGGGCACGGCGCTGGCGATGACCTTGCTGGAACTGAGCCGTGGCCGTATCTGAGTTCGGGCACCGCTCTCACCCGTACGGCGCGTGACCGGGCCGACGGAGGCTTCGTTGGACCAGGCGTCCGTGTCACCCAGGGGCGGGCTCGCAGAGATGGCAGAGAACCACGCGTGGCCACCGCCGGGGCGTGCGACGTACCGCAGATACGTCGTGGGACCTCGTCCCGGCGCTCGTGACCGGTCAGCAGGGGACAGCGGCCCGGTCACCCAACGGCGGTCGGTTCCGGGGACGCCCGGACCGACCGCCGTTGGG
>NZ_MAUD01000703.1 GCF_001700515.1 Streptomyces lushanensis | reverse complement strand
TCCGCACCATCGACCGTGAACCGGAAAGAGGCATGATGCGACAACGAACGCCGCGGACCTGGGGTCCTACGATCGCGACCGGAGCCCTGGCACTGGCCTTGACCGGGTGTGGCGCCACGCCGGCACCCGGGATCTCGGATCCTGCCGCTCCGGCGGCGGGGTCCTCCTGGCAGGCGCGGACGATCCCGGCCCGCGAGGTGATGCGGCTGACGAGCGTGCACGAACAGACCGGTATGACGTTGTTGGAGGGGCCGGTCTTCGACCGGGCCGGGAATCTGGTGGTCGTGGACGTGACCGCGCCGCCCGGCTCCCCGAAGGTGATGTCGGTGGACCTGCGGACGAAGGCGATACGGCCGCTTCTGGACGACGATCGCGGTTCCTACACCTCGGCCCAGTTCAGCCCGTTCGACGGGCGGCTGTACCTGACCGACTTCGCGCACGGCGAGATCGTGAGCGTGGACGCCGGAGGCCGTGACCGGCGGACCTTCTTCGCGGGGGACGTCGAGGGGGCACCGATGAATCCCGACGACATCGCCTTCGACCGGGAGGGCCACCTGTACGTCAGCGACTCCCGGGGCCTGTACGAGGAGGAGGCCAAGGGGCGTGTGGTGCGGATCGCCCGG
>NZ_MAUD01000702.1 GCF_001700515.1 Streptomyces lushanensis | reverse complement strand
TCACCGGCGCCGAGGTGCCGGGCGGCGTCGGGCGTATGCCGTAACCGATCAGCTTGCTGGAGCGGGTACGGAGCGTCTGCGCGGCCCGGTGCGGGCGGTAGCCCATCTCGTCGATGGTGCGCCGGACGCGTTCCAGGGTCTCAGGACGCAGCAGCCCGGGTGAGTTGAGGGCATTCGACACGGTTTGCGGAGAGACCCCGGCCCGTCGCGCGACCATGGCCAGAGTCACCGGACCGGCCTTGGGCGAGGAGCTGTCGGGGGTGCGGGGCATGGGTGTCTCCGGAGGCCGGTCGTGTGTGGAGTGAGGTCGGTCGAGTTTATTGGAGCGTTCTAATCCCATTGTCAACGGCCTGAGGTCGTCGTTAGGGTTCTTGGAACGCTCCAATGCCTGAGAGGTTCTGCTCTTTTGGATACGACTGTCAAGACCCACGACATAACGAACTCCGTCGCGGGGGCCGAGCCCTCCGGCCTCGCGCCCGAAGGCCTCCAGCCGTTTCTGCACGACGCCTGTGTGACGCTCCACGCGCCGAGCTTCGCGATCTCCCACGCGGACGGTCAGATCGACGGCGGCGCCGACGGCTTCTTCCACGGCGACAGCAGAGCGCTGGCCCGGCNNCCCTGAGCCGGCGCCGGGCCATCACCCCCGGGCGGTTGGAGGAGACTCTCGAAGTCATCAACGCGGGGCGGCAGAATGTCCGTTTCCGGCTGAGCGTGACCGCCGCCACCGATCTCGCGCTGATGGAACGCGTCAAGACCGGTGAGACACAGCCCACAGTCGCCGCCACCGCCTCCGAGGGAGGATTCGACTGGTCACGAGGTGTCTTCGCCG
>NZ_MAUD01000701.1 GCF_001700515.1 Streptomyces lushanensis | reverse complement strand
CGGAGCCGGCTCGGAGATCACGATCGTGGCCGCGACCCACGGCTCCTCCCGGGGCGAGGCCATCCTCGTGCGCGCGGACTCGCCGCTGCGCGGAACCACCGATCTCCGGGGGAGGTCGGTCGCCGTCGCCCAGGGCAGTTCGGCGCACTACCAGCTCATCGCCTCGCTCAAGAAGGCCGGTCTCACACTGGACGACATCAAAGTCACACTGTTGCAGCCGGCCGACGCGCTCGCCGCGTTCACCAGCGGCAAGGTGGACGCGTGGGCGGTGTGGGACCCGTACACCTCGCAGGTGCTCCAGGCCGGACAGGGACGGGTGCTGACCGACGGCGAGGGCGTCGTCAACGGTCTGAACTTCCAGGTCGCCGCGCCCTCCGCCCTCGCGGACCAGGCGAAGGCCAAGGCCATCGGTGACTATGTCGAGCGGCTGCGCCGGGCCCAGGACTGGGTCTTCGACCATCCGGAGGACTGGGCGAGGGTCTGGGCGAAAGACACGGGTCTGCCGTACGAAGTGGCCCTGGCCGCCGCGAAGCTGACGCACGGCACCCGGGTGCCG
>NZ_MAUD01000700.1:176-690 GCF_001700515.1 Streptomyces lushanensis | reverse complement strand
GTCGACCGCCAGTCCCGCCGCGTCCAGATACCCCTCGAAGGCCTCCTTCGTCAGCGCGCGCGACCGGAACGTCTGCGTCCAGCGGGCGTCCGGGAAGATGTACTCGGCGTGTACGGAGTTCACCCCGTCCCCGACGGGCTCCGAGGACACGATCCGTACGGTGTAGCCGGCCGGGTCCACCCGCTCCCGGGGCACCGCGGTGTGCCAGTCGAGCCCCTCGCACTGGATCAGTACGCTGCCGTCGTCGGCGACATGCCTGCGGCAGGTGCGCAGCAGGCCGTCCCGCACCCGGTGCTCGCCCGTGTGCACCAGATACGACGCGAGCATCACCACATCGAAGGTCTCGTCCAGCTCCAGCGACTCGATCGGGCTCCGAACCGTACGCGCCCCGCGTATGTGGTCCAGCATGTCCGCGGACTCGTCCACGGCGGTCACGGTGAAGCCGCGCTCCACCAGCGGATGGGTCACCCGGCCCGCTCCGCAGCCCAGTTCCAGCAGCGAGGCGCCCGGGGGC
>NZ_MAUD01000700.1:0-167 GCF_001700515.1 Streptomyces lushanensis | reverse complement strand
AGCACGTCCGCGGGTACACACCTGATGGGAGGTGCGAGAGCCATGCGCACCGGAAGTGAACCGGTCACCGCGCGCAGTCCACTGCGTATGCGGCTCTGGTTGAGCATATGGGGCCTGATCTGGACCGGCCTCGGGACCAGTCTCTTCGCGGTCGCCGGGCGGACCGG
>NZ_MAUD01000699.1 GCF_001700515.1 Streptomyces lushanensis | reverse complement strand
CGTGTACTGGTCCAGGGCGAGGCGGAACGCGTCGGCCGCGTCGTCCGGCCTGTTCTGGACGCGGGCGCGCCGGCCCTCGCGTGCCGCGTGTTCGAACGCCGCGACGTCGCTGACGCTGCCGGGCGGCAGGGCCAGCCGGTAGGAGTCGCCCTGCCGTACGATCAGCCGCGAACCGCCCCTGGGCCGTTCCGGCTCCAGGAACGTACGCAGGCTGGAGACCGTCACCTGAAGGTTGTGCAGCGCCGACGCCGGTGGCAGCCCGTCCCAGAAGGCCGACACCAGCTGGTCACGGTGGACGGGCCGCCCTGCGCGCACCGCGAGCAGCCGCAGCACCGCACGGGCCTTGGGGCGCAGCCGCGACCAGTCCGGCTCGCGTCCCGCCACGGTGAACTCGAAGCAGCCGAAACAGAGCACCGTCACACCTGGCACCGGCTCCGCCGCCGAGGTCCCCGGCGCAGGGGTACTCCGCGCCCCGGCCCGAGGTCTCTCCGCTCCCGGCCCGTCGGCGGCCCGGCCGGACCTCGGGGCGAGGGCGGCGAGCCAGCTCCCCAGCACGGTCTCCGGCAGTCCCGCGGACCGGGCGGTCGACCGGGCCGCCTCCAGCAGATCGGCTCGGCCCGCCGTCTCCGGCGCGGCCAGGGCCATCGCGCTCATGGCCAGTGCCCGCGCACCGGGTACGCCGGCCGACCGCGCGAACGCCTCGGCCTGGGCGGCGCGCTGCGCCGCGTCCGGAAGGTCGCGCCCGGTCTCGACGACGGCGAGGGCCGCTCGGCACCATGCCTCCAGAACACCCCAGCCCAGCGCACGGAACCGGCGGACCGCCTCCTCGAATTTGCCGAGGCGGGGACGGCCGTCCCGTACCGTTCGCAGGCACTCGGCGAGTGCGGCGAGCGCGGCCCCCTCCCGGTCGCCGAGCCGGGCGCACTCGTCGAGGACGGCGGCCTGCTGTCCGGGATCCTCCGGGTGCGGGCCGAGGCCGAGCAGACAGCGGGCGGCCCGGCTGAGCCATGGATGGTCCAGCCGCTCGGCGTCGTACGCGATCCGCTGGAGCTCCTGGTAGGGGACGGGGCCGACGGGGCCCGCCGCCAGGACGGCCAGCGCGCTGCGGGTCAACCGTACGGAGAGCCCGGCCAGCGCGTCGTCCCCGGCCCCCGCCAGGGTGCGGCGCAGGGCGGCGTCGACGGCCATGCCGCCGGTCAGCGCGGCGTTGATGTCCTGGACGAGGAGCGCGGCAGGCCCGCCGACACCGTCATGGACACGGCTCCGTGTGTCGGCGGCGGCTCTCGGCCGCGTGTCCGGGCCGGTCGCGAGAGCGGCCGGGGCGGAGCCGGTGGCGGCACCCGACCGGTGGTGCCCGCCGGCCCGCCCGGGGGCGTTGCCGGGCCGGCGGGCACCACCGG
>NZ_MAUD01000070.1 GCF_001700515.1 Streptomyces lushanensis | reverse complement strand
GCCCCCTTCCCCGCTTCCGTCCCCGTCCTCGACATCGGCTCCGCGCGCCTTCGCCGCCGTCAGCGCGGCCTCCAGCGCCCGGTCGAGACCGGCGAGCACCTCCGTACCGATGACCGTCCCCGCGGCTGCGGGCCGGGCGGCTCCTCGCCGGGTGCCCGCGAGAAGCACGGCGCGCGACGGGTCGACATAGAGACCCATCAGCCAGACGGGAGCGCCGGGCAGCGGTGGTCTGGTCGGTACGGACGGCGCCCGTGCCTCGTCGGCGCCGAGCCGCCAGCGCCGCCGGATCCCGGCGACCGTGGCGTGCGAGAGTCCCAACTCGCGTGCCACCGCGCGGGACGCGCCGCTGCCGCCGGGAGCCAGCAGCGTACGGGTGACGACCTCCGCCTCGTCGACCGTGGCCGGTCTGCCGGTGCGCGGCCGGTGTTCGAGCCCGTCGAGTCCCGCGCTCGTCCAGCGCTGGCGCCAACTGCCCACGGTCTGCCGGGACACCCCGAGCCGGCGGGAGATCTCGGCGTCGCGCAGTCCCTCGGCGGCGAGCAGCACCACGCCCGCGCGTGTGGAGAGCGGGCCGCCCTCCTCGGCCCAGCGGCGCAGGACGGCCCGGTGCTCCGGGGGCAGAGAGCCGACCGGGCCGTCGTCCGGGAGAGCCTCAGGCATCGCCGCCTCCGGCCCCGCGTGCGCCGGCCCCGTCCCGTGGACCGTGGTCGCGCACCAGCCGCAGCGTGAGGATCTGGAAGGGCCGCAGGGCCAGCGTGACCGTGCCGTTCTCGTGCGGGCGCTCGGCGAGCGTCTCCTCCAGCAGATCCGTCTCGCGGGCGCCGGCGACCGGGAAGCCCGCGGTGAGTGACGTACGGACCCGGCCGCCGCGCGACTCGTAGAGCCGTACCACCACATCGCCCGAGCGGTCGTCCGCCAGCTTCACCGCCTCCACGACGACATCGGGATGGTCCACCCGGACCAGCGGCGCGGCGGCGGGTCCGGGAGGCCCGGCGGCTCCCGGGCGCGGCGGCAGCGTGAGCGCGTATCCCTCGCTGATCGCGTCACCGATGTCGGCGCCCGGCCGCAGCGTGTGCCGGAAGCGCTGCGGTCCTCGGTCGGCGTGCGGATCGGGGCTGTGCGCGGCGCGCAGCAGGGAGAGCCGTACGGTCGTGGTGGTGCCCGCGTCGTCCCGGGTGTGGCGCGAGACGTCGTACCCGTACGAGGAGTCGCTCGCCAGCGCCACGCCCCAGCCGTGTTCGCCGACATGGATCCAGCGGTGCGCCCACAGCTCCGAACAGGCCGCGCCCGCACCCGAGTTCTCATGCGTGGGACGTCCGGCATGGCCGAACTGGATCTCGCCCGTGCTCTGTTCGGCGTGCACGTCCAGCGGCCAGACCGCCTTGAGGACCGTGTCCCGCTCGCGCCAGTCGACCTCCGTCTCGACGGTCAGGACAGGGCTGCCCGCCGTCAGGGACAGCACCTGCTCGATCGTGGATCTGCCCGTGGTCCGCACCACCCGCACGGAGCACAACAGCGGTCCGCTCTCCGTCACGTCGAGCGCGCACGCGCGGTTGAGATCGCGGCCGGACCGCCGGTGGTGCGGATCCAGATTCCAGGCGCTCCCGTGCGCCGGGTCGTCGCGGTGCAGCCGCAGCAGATTGCCCGCCGCGCCCGGCGCGATGGCGTCCCGGCCGCTGGTCAGGTCCAGCGCGGAACGCACCAGTCCCTCGGCGTCGATCCGGACCCGCAGCAGCCCGTTGTCCAGCAGCGCTCCGCCACCGTCCACCGGCCGTACGGTCACCGGGGTGACATCGGCGGGTGCCGCTCCGGCCGGACCAGCACTCACCGGACCAGCACTCACCGGACCCCGGCCGAGCGCGGGCGCCTGGGCCAGTACGGCGACCCTGCCGTCGGACAGCCGCTGACCGCCGTCGGCGGGCCGGTCGCCGTCCAGGACGACCACCTCGCGGCGCGGTCGCGGCCCCGCGTTGTAGAAGGCGGTGCCCGTGTCGTCGGGCGTCCCGATGGCGCGGCGGATGAGCTGTTCGAGAGCGCGACGGATCTCCCGGTGGCTCCGCTCGGCCTCCTGGTGCACCCAGGCGATCGAGGTGCCCGGCAGGATGTCATGGCTCTGGTGCAGCAGGACCTTCTTCCAGAGCGCTTCCAACTCGTCGTACGGATACGGGATGTTGTCCCGCACCGCGGCCGTCGCCGACCACAACTCGGCCTCGCGCAGCAGCGACTCGGCGCGGCGGTTGCCGCGCTTGGTGCGCGCCTGGCCGGTGTACGTACCGCTGCGGGCGCCGGCGAACAGCTCACCGCGCCAGACCGGAGCGTCCGGGCACTCGTCGAGGGCATCCCGGAAGAAGTGCGAGGGATGCTGGATCCCGACCCTCGGTGAGCCCTCCAGATCGGCCAGCCGGCGGGCGCGCTCCAGCGTCTCGCGCGTGGGACCGCCGCCGTCCGTGTGGCCGAAGGGCAGCAGCGAGCGGGTGCCGGCGCTCCCGGCGGTGTGCGAAGTGTTCGCGGTGTGACTGGTGAACTCGGTGACGGTATCGGACAGTTCGGCGCCCGTGAGGGCCGAGCCCCGGCCGGGGCCGGGCGGGACGTGGCTGAAGAGCCGGGTACCGTCGAGGCCCTCCCACCGGAAGGTGGGACAGGCCGGACCGTACGTGCCGTCCTCGTCCGGCCGGCCGCCCAGGAACCAGCGGGCCCCGGCGAGCGCGGCCAACTGCGGGAAGGCGGCGCTCATCCCGAACGAGCCCGGCAGCCAGACACCGTCCGAGTCGGTGCCCAGCTCCTCGCGGTAGAAGCGGCGGCCGTACACGAACTGCCGGGCCAGGGCCTCACCTCCGGGCAGTGTGCCGTCGGGCTCCACCCACATCCCGCCGACCGGTGCCCAGTTGCCGTCGGCGACGGCCTTGCGCACCCGCTCGAAGACATGCGGGTGGTGGTCCTTCATCCAGGCGTACCGCTGGGCCGAGGAGGCCGCGAAGGCCAGCTCCGGATACTCCTCGGCCAGCGCGGTCACCGTGCTGAACACGCGGGCGGTGTGCCGTACCGCCTCGCGCATCGGCCACAGCCGGGCGGAGCCGGCGGGCGTGTGGCCGACGGCGGCGACGGTGTGCGCCGACTCGTGCGCGCGGCGGGCCAGTACGGGGGCGAGGAGCTCGCGGGCGGTCCTGGCGGTCCCGGCGGCATCGCGGGGGTCGACGGCGTCCACGGCCTGTTCCAGGGCGCGCAGGATCTCGTGTCTGCGGGGCGTCCCCACCGGAAGCGCGCGCATCAGCCCGTCGAGGACATCGATGTCATGGACGAGCTGCCAGATGTCCTCGTCGCGGACGGCGAGATCGGCGCGGAGCAGCCGGTGGAGCGGCTCGTCGCCCGCGGTGACCGGATCGCCGTACAGCGATCCGCCACCGGATCCGGCGTCGATCGGCGGATTGGCGGCGGCCTCCACGAGCAGCGCGACCTGTTCGCCGCCGCTCGCCGCCGCCGCTACGGTCAGGGTCCGGTTGAGCGGATGCAGCCCTTGCAGGGGAGTGCCGTGCGCGTCATGGACGAGTCCCTCGGCGTGGCTGTCGAAGCCGAGGTCGAAGACCGCCTCCACCCGCCGCCCGGCCCAGCGCTCCGGGACGGTGGCCCGGACCTGGAACCAGGTGGTGGACCAGGGGCGGCCCCACAGGTCACCGACGGCGAAGGGCGTGTAGGCGGCCCGGAGGGCCACATCGACAGGAACCGGCTCACCGGGAATGTGCCAGGCACCGACCTCCATCGGAAGTCGCGCGGTGTGGAGCGCGGGACGCAGACGGGCGGCGAGGAAATGGGCTATCCGCTCTTCTCCGGACTTCCTGCGGTCATGCATGGGCGGCCCTTCCTGTCCAGCCAGTAACCGCCATGTAAAACCAAGAGTGTTATCAAGTCAACGCCTTTCCCCATTCCTCCTTGTTCCTGGTGGTGAGGGCCCATGAAGTATGTGTCAGGCAATTAATCATCCGGATGGTGAAGACTCTGGAAAGTAATTGAATTGACGATTCCTCTCCGCCGCCGGGACTACCGGCCCACCGGCTCCGGCCTGGTGCACACGCTCTCCACCGGCAGACTTCGCTCCTCCCGCGCCGACGCGAGCAGCGTCAGCATGATGTCCAGGACATGGCGCGACAGCTCGGCCGACGCCCGGTGCGGCCGGCCGGCGGCGAGCGCCTCGGCCAGATCGGCGAGGCCCGTACCCCGCCCGGCTCCGGCATATCCGGCCGACACCGGAAGGGTCTCCCAGTCACCGCCGTCGCGGTGCAGCTCCACGGGCCCGTCGAAACCGTTCGGATCGGGTACCGAGAGGGAGCCCTCGGTGCCGTGCACCTCGATCCTCGGCAGCCGCGCGGCATGGATGTCGAAACTCATCAGCAGGGTGGTGAGCACTCCGCTCGTATGGTGCAGTACGCCGGTGACGTGCGTGTCCACCTCGACGGCGAACCGCTCGCCCGCCCGGGGGCCGCTGCCGATCTCCCGCTCGGCGCGGGGCCGTGACGCGGCGCCGGTGACCTTGAGGACCGGTCCGAGCAGATGGACCAGGGCGGAGAGGTAGTACGGCCCCATGTCGAGCAGCGGACCGCCGCCCGGTCGGTAGTAGAACTCCGGGTCCGGATGCCAGCGTTCGTGTCCCGGGCCGGTCATGAAGGCCGTCGCGGCGACCGGTGTGCCGATCAGCCCGTCGTCGACCGCCTTGCGCGCCGTCTGGACGCCCGTGCCGAGTACGGTGTCGGGCGCGCAGCCGACCCGTAGCCCGGCGGCTCCCGCCGCGGCCAGCACGGCGTCCGCCTCCGCGCCGGTGGCGGCCAGCGGCTTCTCCCCGTACACATGGCGGCCCGCGGCGAGCGCCGCGAGGGCCACCTCGGCATGGGCCGCGGGAATGGTGAGATTCAGTACGGCGTCGACATCGGCGCGTGCCACCAGCTCGGCCACCGAACCGCTGACCGCGACTCCGGGCACCCGGGCGGCCACCGCGCCGGCGCGGCCGGGATCGAGATCCGTGACGGCCGTGAGCGCGAGGCCGTCCAGCCGTTCCAGCGTGTCCAGATAGGCACCGCTGATCCTGCCCGCGCCGACCATGCCGATCCTCAGCGGCTGGCCCACAGGAGCCCCCTCTCGGTGAGTGTCCGTACCTCGGGTACGTCGAAGTCGTCCGGCTTGTGCCCGACGGCGGAGACGAACACCCGGCCCGCTCCCCAGTGCCGCGTCCAGACGGCGGGCATGGTGACCGGCCGCGCCCGCTCCTCGTCCGCCGGGAACTCGGTGGTCGCGAGGACATCGATCAACGGGTCGGTGGACAGCCAGTACTTCTCCGTGTGGACCCGGAAGTCGCCGAGTCCGGCGATCACCGGATGACCTGCGTGCTCCTCGGCGAGCGTGACCGCGTGGTCGGAGAAACCGGTCGGGTGCATCAGGAACTGGCCGCCGGTCAGAAGGTGATAGCCGACATCGCCGCGGAAGGAGTCGACGATCCCGCCGTGCCAGCCGGCCAGTCCGGTGCCCGCGCGGACCGCGGCGGCGAGTCCGGCGCTCTGCTCGGCGGTGATCTCGCCCATGGACCAGCACTGGACCACCAGATCGGTGGCGCCGAGGAGTTCGGCGTCGGCGTAGACGTCGAGAGTGCCGCAGACGCGGATGTCGAAGCCGCGATCACGCAGGAAGGGCAGGAACAGCTCGGTGACCGCCACCGGCTGATGTCCCTCCCAGCCGCCGCGGACCACGAGCGCCTTACGGGTGCCGGAGGTCTCGGAGGTCATGGTCGTTGCACACTCCCATCGGTGTTGCGCAGCAGGGCCCAGCGGTCGTGCTCCAGCGGCTCGGGCACGGGATGGCGGCGGGCGGCGGTCTCGTCGAAGTCGACACCGTGGCCGGGTGTCCCGTGCGGGACGAGACCTCCGTCCCGGGCCGTGACGGTGCCCGGGAACACCTCGGCGACCGCCGGCCCGAACACCGCCGCCTCCTGGATCCCGAAGGCATGGCTGCTGATGTCCAGCGCGAGGGTGGCGGCCTGGGCGACAGGGCTGACATCGGCGGGCCCGTGGGGTGCGAGCCGTACCCCGCGCAGCTCGCAGAGCGCCGCCAGTTTCCGGACCGGGGTCAGTCCGCCCAGCGTCGGGATCCTCACCCGGGCGAAGTCGATGACCGGCACGGGCCCGTCGAGCAGCGGCAGGAACTGGCCCACGTCGCTGAAGAGCTCACCGACGGCGAGCGGCACGGAGGAGCCCGCCCGCAGCCCCGCGAAGTGCGCCGCGTCCTCCGGAGCGAGCAGATCCTCGACGAAGTAGAGCCCGGCTCCCTCGACGCGGCGCAGGAAGTCCCGTGCCTGCCGGGGATCGAGCCGCTCGTGCACGTCGTGCAGCAACTCCGTCCCTTCACCGACCCGTTCCCGTACCTCGGTCAGGATGCCCGGCACCGTCCGTACGTACGCGGCCGAGTCCCAGGGCACCGCGCGTCGGCGCAGCGCCCGCGCGTCGGCCGCTCCGTCCCCCTTCGTGCCGTAGGTGTCCGAGCCGGGGACCGCCGCCTGGACCCGGACATGCCGGTAGCCGCGCTCCCGCGCGGCCGTCACCTTCTCCGCGAGCTCGGCGGCGCCGGCGCCGTCCACATGGGTGTAGGCGTCGGCGCGGGTACGGACACGCCCGCCGAACAGCGAGTACAGCGGAGCGCCGAGCCGTTTGGCCTTGAGGTCCCAGAGGGCGACATCGACACCGCCCAGGGCGTTTCCGGTGATCGAACCGCCGCGCCAGTAGGCGCTGTTGAGCATCAGCCGGTGGAGGTCCTCGATGTCGTCGGGATCGCGCCCGACGAGCAGCGGCGCCAGATAGTCGTCCAGCACCGACCGTACGGCGAGGGTGCGCTGCGGATCGCTGGCGCACCCCAGGCCGTACAGCCCCGGCTCATTCGTCTCGACACGGACGATGAGATGAGGGCAGCCGTGCGGGGCTGTCAGAAAGGTGCGCACGGCCGTGATGCGGACCTTGGCGCCGCGTTCCTCGACCCAGGGCGCGGGCGCGAGAACACCGGGAACATCGGGAGCGCCGGTGACACCGGAAGCACCGGGAGCAGCGGGAGCAGCGGGAACAGAGAGAGGATCGGAGCGGGCACCGGGCTGAGCCATGCGAACTCCAGCATACGGATAGCGGAATGATGTACCGCTACCCGAACGTAGGGAGGTCCACTTTGATTTGTCAATGACTCTACCAAATATCGCCCGGAGTCCTGGGCGGTCCTCAGTGCTGTCCGAGCCGTTTGAGCAGAGTGCCCAGTGAATGGGCCGCCTCGGTGACCGCGCGGGCGACCTCCTCGGCGCGCGCGTCGTCCATCCGGCTCTTGGGCGCCGAGCAGCTGATCGCGTCGCCGCCGCCGTGGCCGGTGCCCAGGGCCACGGCCACGCACCGTATCTCGGGCGAGTTCTCGCCGTCGTCCATCGCCCATCCGCGCAGCCGCGCCTCGGCGAGCTGGGACAGCAGCGACTCGGGATCGGTGACGGTGTCCGGAGTGAGCCGTTCCAGGGGCCAGTTGAGCCGCATCCGCACCTCGGCCGCGTCGTACTGGGAGAGCATCGCCTTGCCCAGCGCGGTGGCGTGCGCCGGGAGTCTGCGGCCCACCGCCGAGTACATCCGCAGCGCGTGCCGCGACTCGCGTTTGGCCAGGTAGACCACGTCCGTACCGTCGAGTCTGCCGAGGTGCACCGACTCACCGGTCTCCTCGGCGAGCGCGTCGAGCACCGGCCCGGCGAGGCTCGCCACATCGTCGCCCTCCAGATAGGCCGTGCCCGTCAGCAGTGCTTTGAGGCCGAGGCTGTAGCGGGTGCCCGAGGCGTCGAGGTCCACCCAGTGGCGCGCCTCCATCGTGCGGAGGATCGCGTGCAGACTGCTCTTGGGCACGGCCATGACGCCGGCCATCTCGGCGAGGGAGAGCCGGGCACCCTCCGCGCCGAGTAGTTCGAGCACCTCCAGTACCCGAGCGGCGGACTTGACCTCTTCGGGCTTGCGCCCGCGCGCTGCTGCTGCCACCGATTCCACGGAACCTCCGCTTCCCGCACCGGCGCCCCTCGGCGATCCGGTCAGCACGAAATCTTGACGTGCGTCTTGACGCTATATCACCCCGACCATAAGTTCAGTCACTCCAACGTCATTCGGTCTTCTGAACGGTTGATCCTGAGGTAGGGGCGATGCGCATACCATTTTCGCGGAATGTCCGGCTCGCGGCGGTCGCCGCGGCGACCGCGCTCTCACTGACCACCCTCGCCGCCTGCGGCGGATCGTCCGACTCCGGCGGGGACTCCGCCTCACTGGAGATGTGGACCTTCAAACAGTCCCATGTCGGCGCCCTGCGCAACGCGGCGGCCGAGTTCAAGAAGCAGACCGGTATCTCGGTCAAGGTCGAGGCGTACACACCCGACGACGCGTACCAGACCAAGGTGCAGAGCGCGGCGAAGACCGGCGACCTGCCGGACGTGCTCGAGGTGCACTCCGACGGCGAGGACCGCGTCTTCGGCGCGGCCGGGATCCTCGCCGACATCAGCGGCGACTTCAAGGGCGAATGGGCCGACCGTATCCAGCAGCCCGTCCAGCAGTCCGGACTCGTCACCGAGCAGCGCTTCAAGGACGCGCAGCCCGAGACCGCCAGGGACCACGGCATCGAGAAGGGCGCCCGCTACAGCGTGCCGCTCACGGTGGGCACCTTCGGCATCGTCTACGCCAACAAGAAGATGCTGGCCGAGGCGGGCATCACCGAGCCTCCGGCGGACTGGGCCGGATTCCTCGACGCGCTCAAGGCCACCACCGCCAGGAATCCCACCACCGGCGGTCTCGCCCTCGGTCTCAAGATCCAGGCCACCGGACTGACCTGGATCCTCCAGCCGCTCGCCTTCAGCCAGCTCGGACAGCAGGGGTACGAGGCCCTCTTCGGCGAGGACGAGGGCGCGGACTTCGCCTCGCCCGACGGGATCAAGGTGCTGAGCCTGTACGACCAGCTCACGCCGTACTGGATGCCGGGCACCCAGACCCTCACCATCGACGAGGCCGACCAGGCCTTCGCCCAGGGCAAGGCGGCCTTCGACGTCGGCGGCACCTTCACCCTCGCCTTCCTCCAGCAGAACGGGATGAGCCCCGACGACGTGTTCGCGTTCGCGCTGCCCTCCCTGAAGGACGGCGCCGTACCGGACCGCGCGCTCGGCCCGCTCGCGCTCACCGGTCTGAGCGTCACCGCGACCAGCGACCAGCCCGACAACGCCAAGAAGTGGATGGAGTTCCTCTCCACCCAGAAGGCCGCCGCCCGGTTCGCCAAGGACGCCTCCGACGTACCGGCCACCGAACTCGGCGCGGACGCCTCCACCGTCCTCGGCCCGGCGCTCTCCGCCATGGTCGACAGCTTCAAGGGCACCCCGCAGAACACCTACGATCCCAACCGCGGCAACGAGTTCCGCGCGCCGGGCTACGAGCAGGACGACGCCGGCGCGATCCTCGCCGATCTCACTCCTCTCAAGCAGAAGTCCGTCGAGGAGACGGCGAAGAAGCTCCGTGAGCTGAACGCCTCCTACTGGGCGGCGGCACGGTGACAACGGTTCCCGGCGCGGTGACGAAGGCGCCGGCGGCAGGAGGCACGCGCCGCCGGCGCCCGCGTTCGTACGAGACGCTCACCGGGTATCTCTTCGTGGGCCCCGCCGTGGTCCTGTTCTGCGTCATGGGCCTGTACACCGTCGGCTACGGCTTCGCGCTCAGCTTCGCCACCTGGAACGGCTTCACCCCGAACTGGAAGTGGGTCGGCTTCGACAACTACGCCGATCTGCTCTGGCGCAGCCCGGTCTACGCGCCCCGGGTGCGGCACGCCACGCTGAACACCCTCTGGGTCATGATCGCCGCACCCGCCCTGACCGTCGCGGTGTCCTTCCCGCTGGCCGTGCTGCTCAACCGGGTCCGGCGGTTCCGGTCGGTGCTGCGGTCGGTGTACTTCCTGCCGTATGTCACCAGCGGGGTCGCGGTCTTCTTCGCCTGGCAGTACATCCTCCAGCCGGACGGCGCCGTCAACCTCCTGCTCGGCGGCCTGGGTCTGGGCTCGCTCCAGCAGCCGCAGGGGTGGCTCGGCAATCCGTCCACGGCCCTGCCCGCCATGATCGTGGTGACGGTCTGGGGACAGGTCCCGGTCGCGATGCTGCTCTATCTCACCGGGCTCCAGGGCATCGACCGCAGCGTGCTGGAGGCCGCGGAGCTGGACGGCGCCGGCTGGTGGCGCACCAACGCCTCGGTGGTGTGGCCGCTGGTGCGGCCCATCACCGCCGTGGTGGTGCTGCTCAATCTGCGGGAGTCGCTCCAGGGCTTCCAGACCTTCCTGGTGATGACCAACGGCGGCCCGGGGGACCACACCAATGTGCTGGGCCTGGAGGCGTACCGCCTCGCGTTCCTGAAGAACCTCGCGCCCACCCTGGGGCTCGCCAGCGCGCTCGGCTGGATCCTGTTCGCCGCCGCCGTGGTACTCGCCCTGATCAATCTGCGCGCGCTGCGGAGCAGAACATGACATCGCGGAGCACGACATGACATC
Organism: Streptomyces lushanensis; assembly: GCF_001700515.1. GTDB lineage: Bacteria > Actinomycetota > Actinomycetes > Streptomycetales > Streptomycetaceae > Streptomyces > Streptomyces lushanensis. Next base: position 11,709 of record NZ_MAUD01000070.1, on the reverse strand, counting down.
GACATCTCCCGAGGCGCGAACTTCCCGTGCGCGCACCGGTCCGCCCGGCGAACGCGCCGCCCGTACCCGTCGGCTGGTCGCCCGTACCGTCGTCGGCGCCCTGCTCGCGCTGTACGGACTCGTCAGCGTCTATCCGTTCCTCTGGATGGTGTCGGCGGCCTTCAAGGACCGGATCGAGGTCGTACGCGGGGGACATCTCATCCCGGACGACCCGACGCTCGACACACTCGTCGACACCTGGAACAAGCTGCACTTCTTCGACTTCTTCCTGAACAGCCTGCTGGTCACGGGCTACACCGTGGTACTGACACTGGTGATCTACGCGGCGGCCGGCTACGCCTTCGCCGTACTGCGCTTTCCCGGCCGGGGCGCCCTCCAGAAGCTCTTCGTCTCCCTGCTGTTCGTCCCCGGCATCACGGTGATGCTGCCGATCGTGCTGCTGGAGAACAAGATGGGCATCCTCGGTACGCACTTCGGACTGGTGCTGCCCTTCGTCAACGGCGGTGCCCCGCTGTCCATCCTGCTGATGACCGGGGCCTTCATGGCCGTACCCGGCGAGCTGCGCGACTCCGCGCGGGTCGACGGCGCGAGCGAACTGCGCATCTTCACCGGGGTCTATCTGCCGCTGGCCAGGCCCGCGCTGATCACGGTGGCGCTGCTGACGGCGATCCCCACCTGGAACGAGTTCCTGCTCACCCGGGTCTCGCTCAACGATCCGTCCACCTACACCCTGCCGCTGGGTCTCCAGACGCTCTCGGCGGAGAACGTGCCGCACTACAACAATCTGATGGCGGGCGCGCTCATCGTGGTCATCCCGGTGATCCTGCTCTTCCTCAGTCTCCAGCGGTACTTCGTCAACGGACTGGTCGGGGCGGTGAAGGGCTGATGCGGGTACTGGTCACCGGAGCCGCCGGCCACATCGGACGGTTCGTGCTCGACGATCTGCTGGCCCGGGGCCACAAGGTCGTCGCCACCGATCTGCTCCCGGTGGACGAGCCGCGCGCCGAGTCCGTCCACACCGGGGATCTGCGCGATCCCGATCTGGTGCGCGAGGCGATGGACGGGGCCGAGGCCGTCGTCCATCTCGGCGCGATCCCGCACCCCAACGTGGACGACGCGAGTGATCTCTTCGCCACCAACTGCCTGACCGCTCACCGGGTGCTGGACGAGGCCGGGCGCGCCGGTGTCCGCCGGGTGGTGGCCGCCTCCAGCATGGCGGCCGTCGGACTCGCCTGGTCGCCGGTGCCGCAGTCGCCGCGGTACGTCCCCCTGGACGAGGAGCATCCCACGCTCGTCCAGGATCCCTACGGACTGTCGAAGATCGTCCTGGAGGAGACCGCCCGCGCCGTCCACCGCCGCCACGGGACGGACATCGTCTGTCTGCGGCTGCCCTTCACCGGGACCGGGGAGCGGCTCCTGAGCCAGTTCGCCGCCGTGCGGGCCGATCCGGCGGCGCACCGGATGGATCTGTGGGGCTGGCTGGACACCCGGGACGCGGCCGAGGCCGTACGGTGCGCGCTGGAGGCCGAGCTGTCCGGCTGCCATGTGCTCAATGTGGCCGCGCGGGACACCAGCTCACCGGTGCCGACCGCCGAGCTGATGGCGCGCTACCACCCCGGCGTGCCCGTCTTCGACGAGCTGGCGGGCCACGACTCGCTGTTCGACAGCGGGGCCTGCGCCCGGCTGCTGGGTTTCGTACCGCGCCACGGGCGTCCGCTCGCGGGACCGGATCCCTGCCCACCACCCGGGTGCGTCGGCGGGGGCCCGGGTTAGGCTGCCGATGTCCTCGGGACGTCCCCGGACCGGCAGACCGGCAGACCGGCAGACCGACGGGGTATGAGCCGCACGAACCGCACGACCGGATATGGAGAACGCGCACCATGGACACCGCCTCGCGCCCCACCGGGGAGCTCACCTACCGGGACGCCACGGCGGCCGACACCGAGGCGCTCGTCGCCCTCGTCGAGTCGGCCTACCGCGGGGACAGCAGCCGCGCGGGATGGACCACCGAGGCGGACATCCTGGAGGGCCGGCGGACCGATCCGCAGGGCGTGCTGGAGGTGATCGAGGCGCCGGCCAGCCGGCTGCTGGCGGTCGAGCGCGACGGTGGGCTGGTCGCCTGCTGCCAGCTCGAACACCGCGGTGAGGCCGCCTACTTCGGGATGTTCGCCGTACTGCCCTCCGCGCAGGGCGGAGGTCTCGGCCGGCGGGTGATCGCCGAGGCGGAGCGCGCGGCGCGGGAGACCTGGGGCGTCCGTGAGATGCACATGACCGTGATCACGGTCCGCGAGGAGCTGATCGCCTGGTACGAGCGGCGCGGCTACCGCCGTACGGGAAAGCTCTTCCCGTTCCCGTACGGCGACGAGCGCTTCGGCATCCCGCAGCGCGACGACCTGGCGTTCGAGCTGCTGGTCAAGCCGCTGGTCTGAGACCGCGCGCGGTCCGGGACGACACGTGGCGTGCCCGGTCCGGGACCGCGCGCCCGGCCCGTGACCCGTACGCCCGTCCCATCGCCGTGACTCAGGCCGTGAACCGGCCGGTCCGCCGGATCTCCGGGAGATCGGTGGTCACCGCGTCGAGCTCGAAGGCCCGCGCGAGCCGGAGCTGATCCTGGGTGTTCACCACCCAGCCGATCACCCGCAGCCCCCTGTCGTGCGCCCGCTCCACGACCTCCAGCGTCAGTCTGCGGATGTTCAGGGCCAGTGAGGCGGCGCCCACCGCCTCGGCCCGGTCCACCACGTCCGCGCCCCAGCGGCTCGCGATCAGCACCGTCCGTACTCCCGGTACCAGCGCCGCGATCTCGGCGATCGCCGCGTCGTGGAACGACGAGACCTCGACGCGCCCGGTCAGCGCGCGCCGCCGCATCACCTCGGCCAGCGCCCGCGCGGCGGCCACGTCCTTGATCTCGGCCTGGAGCGGGGACCGTACGGCGTCCAGGACCTCCTCGAAGACCGGGATCCGCTCGCCGTCCCCCGCGTCCAGCTCCCGCAGCTCGGCGAGCGTCCGGTCGGCGATGGCGCCCGTGCCGTCGGTCGTCCGGTCCACTTCGGTGTCATGCATGACGACGAGCGCGCCGTCCTTGCTCAGATGCAGATCCAGCTCGATGGCGTCCATGCCGGCGCGCTCCGCCCGTACGAAGGAACGCAGGGTGTTCTCCGGTGCGACACCCATCACTCCACGATGACCGATGGTCTGGAAAGTCAAGGTTCGTCTCGCTTCCGTCGACTGCGGCTCTCTCGCGCGGCAGCCTAATGGCCGGTCACGAGATGGGAACCCGTCGCGCACCGGCGAGCCGCCTCGATGAGCGGTGGCCCGCCGGGGCCTGGTGCGGCACGATGGAAGTGTGTGTCGCACCTCATTACGGCAGGAAAAACAGCGGTGACCATGGGGGGTCCGCAGGATAATTTGTCACAGCCGTTCTTGTATGGCGGAACAAGGGACCTATACGGTGTCTTTACGCCAAGATCTCGCGTGGAGGAAGTGACATGACGGAAATTCTTGCGCAGAACACCGCGCCCGGCACAAGCCGTGCTGCCCGTGCCGATGATGCCGCCGGTGCCGCCCGAGTGGTGGAGCATCCGGCCTGGGCACAGCTCAAGAATGCCGTCGAGGAGATCCGCCCGTGGCAGTCCAAGGACGGCTCGATCGACTTCGACGCCGAGGGCGCTCCGGCGCGCGGGCTCGTCGAGGCGACGCTCGACCGGGTGACCTCCGCCGTCGAACAGCTCTCCCCGCTGCTGCCGCACGACACCGCGTACCACCGGGCGCTCGTGGCCGACCTCCGCAAATGGGCCGACAGCGCCTTCGACGTCCCCGACTTCCTGGACTCGCTGCTCGCCTTCCAGCCCGCGGCCGACCGACGGGACGGGCTCCAGCATCTCGCCGTCTTCCCCATGTACACGCAGAACGGCAACCCCGACCGCAATCTGGAAGCCGTCGCGCTGCGGATGGTCTGGCCCGAGTGGCTGGCCGAGCTGGAGCGCACGCGCTACGACAACCCGCTCTTCTGCGGGATCACCTTCGAGGACTTCACCGCCGGGTACGACACCAACTCCGCGGTGTTCTTCCCGGAGACCATCGCGGTGCGCGAGGCTCCCGAACGGTTCACCTGGGGCGGGATCTTCTGCGACCGCGAGGCCGCCCGCTTCCGCCGCGTCACCGAGGCCGCCGTACGCACCCTCGGCGTCGAACTGCCCGACGACATCACCGAGATGGTCGCCGACCAGGACCGCTGCCAGCAGGCCTTCGTGCTCTGGGACATGATCCACGACCGGACGCACAGCCATGGCGACCTGCCGTTCGACCCGTTCATGATCAAGCAGCGCCAGCCCTTCTGGATGTACGGACTGGAGGAGCTGCGCTGCGATCTCACCGCGTTCCGCGAGGCCGTCCAGCTGGAGGCCGACGGTGTGGCGCAGGGCCGCGACGTCCAGTACGCCGTGCTCTTCGACCGGATGTTCCGCTTCCCGGTCACCGGCGCGCGGGTACGGAACTACGACGGCCTCGGCGGCCAGCTGCTCTTCGCGTATCTGCACCGGCACGAGGTGCTGCGCTGGACCGACAACACCCTGCGGATCGACTGGGAGCGCGCTCCCGGTGTCACCAACCAGCTCTGCGCGGAGATCGAGGACCTCTACCGGGCCGGCATCGACCGTCCCAAGCTGGTCCACTGGTTCGCGGCGTACGAACTCGTCTCGGCGTACCTCTCCCCGCACCCCGGCTCCCGCTGGGCCAAGGGCCCCGACGCGCTCGACCTGTCACAGCCGCCCCGTAAGCTCGTGGACGACGTGCTGCCGGACGAGTTTCCGCTCAGCATGTTCTACGAGGCGCTTGCCAAGAAGCTCAAGAACGTGATCGCCTCCACCAAGGGGATCACCGCCACGAGCACCGAGCGGGTGGCCGCGTGACCCATCGGCCGCGGGAGGCGACGAACGTGCACGGGAGTGGCGGGAACGGCGGTACGGGCGGTGGCGCGCTGGACGGCGCGGTCGTCGCGGTCGCGGGAGCGGCGGGCCCGGCGGGCCGCGCCGCCCTGCTGCGGCTGGCGGAGGCGGGCGCCGTCGTCGTCGCGGCCGACGCCGACCCGGCGCGGCTGGCGGAGGCCGTCGACGCCGCCCGTTACGCGCACGGCGGAGCCACGGTCACCGGGGACACGGTGGACCTGCTCGATCTCGACGCCACACGCCTCTGGGCGGCCAAGACCGAGAAGGAGTTCGGCCGGATCGACGGGCTGGTCCATCTCGTGGGCGGCTGGCGCGGCAGCGCCTCCTTCGCGGAGACCGACCTCGCCGACTGGGAGGTGCTGGAGAGACTGCTGATCCGCACGGTCCAGCACACCTCGCTCGCCTTCCACGACGGTCTGCTGCGCAGCGACCGCGGCCGGTTCCTGCTGATCAGCGCCGCGGGCGCGACCAGGCCCACCGCGGGCAACGCCGCCTACGCCGCGGCCAAGTCCGCCGCCGAGGCCTGGACGCTGGCGCTGGCCGACGCCTTCCGCAAGGAGGGGGGCGAGGAGGGACCGCGCGCGGCGGCTGCCATTCTGGTGATCAAGGCGCTGGTGCACGACGCGCTGCGCGCCGAGCGCCCGAACGCCAAATTCGCGGGCTTCACGGACGTCACGGTGCTGGCCGAGGCCATCGCCGCTGTCTGGGAGCGGCCCGCCACGGAAGTGAATGGAAAGCGCCTGTGGCTGACCCCCGAGCCGTGAGCCGTACGACGGACGCGCGCCGGCACCACGATCCCGAGGTACGCGGCTTCGCCAGCGACAACTACGCCGGCGCCCACCCCGAGATCCTCGCCGCCCTCGCCCTCGCCAACGGAGGCCATCAGGTCTCCTACGGCGACGACGACTACACCGACCACCTTCAGCGGATCATGCACAGCCACTTCGGGCAGAGCGCGGAGGCGTTCCCGGTCTTCAACGGCACCGGAGCCAATGTGGTGGCGCTCCAGGCGCTCACCGACCGCTGGGGCGCGGTGATCTGCGCTGAGTCGGCGCACATCAATGTGGACGAGTGCGGTGCGCCCGAACGGGTCGGCGGCCTCAAGCTGCTGACCGTACCCACACCGGACGGCAAGCTCACGCCCGAGCTGATCGACCGGCAGGCATGGGGCTGGGAGGACGAGCACCGGGCCATGCCCCAGGTCGTGTCGATCACCCAGAACACCGAGCTGGGTACGGTCTACACGCCCGACGAGATCCGGGCCATCTGCGCACACGCCCATGAGCGGGGCATGAAGGTGCATCTCGACGGCGCGCGCATAGCCAACGCGGCGGCCTCCCTGGACGTCCCGATGCGCGCCTTCACCAATGCCGTCGGCGTGGACGTCCTCTCGTACGGCGGCACGAAGAACGGCATGCTCTTCGGCGAGGCCGTGGTCGTGCTCGACCCGGACGCCGTGCGGGCGATGAGGCATCTGCGCAAGCTCTCGATGCAGCTCGCGTCCAAGATGCGTTTTGTGTCGGTCCAGTTGGAGGCGCTGCTCGCGGGCGACCTGTGGCTCCGCAACGCCCGGCACAGCAACGCGATGGCGCGGCGGCTCGCGGAGGGCGTGCGCGCGGTGGAGGGCGTGGAGATCCTCCATCCCGTCGAGGCCAACGCCGTCTTCGCCCGGTTGCCGCACGAGGTCAGCCTGCGGCTCCAGCGGCGCTTCCGGTTCTACTTCTGGGACGAGAAGGCCGGGGACGTCCGCTGGATGTGCGCCTTCGACACCACCGAGGACGACGTGGACGCGTTTGTGCAGGCGCTGAAGGAAGAGATGGCCGCCTAGGACGTGGCCGGGGCTGGAAGTGAGCCCCGGCGCGCGCGTCTTCGTCGCGCGCGTCACGGGCCGTGCGGCGGGCGACGGATCCGGGCCGGCGCGGGGCCGTACGGCTCGGCGTACGGCCTGTCGCGCGGCCACGGAACCCTCACGCGTGACGGTTCCGGGTCCGTCGGCAGATCGGCAGTGACGTTTCGGCCGGGACGGCTCAGCTCGTCTCCAGCTCGCGGGCCTCGGCCGCCGTCGGCGCCGTGCCTCCCAGGTGCGTCGGCACCCACCAGGTGTCGTTCGCGTCCCTGGGGCGTACCGGATAGGCGCGCTGCGCCGCCTCCAGCAGCTCCTGCACCCGCTCCCGCAGCCGCCGGGTGATCGCGCCCGCGTACTGGTCCGCCGCCGCCTCCACCTGCTCGCCGATCCGCATCGTCACCGGGATGTGGCTGCGCCGGAAGTTACGCGGACGGCCCTTCGTCCACAGCCGCTGGGTGCCCCACAGCGCCATCGGGATCAGCGGCACCCCGGCCTCCTGCGCCAGCCGGGCCGCACCCGACTTGAAGCTCTTCAGCGTGAAGGACTGCGAGATGGTGGCCTCGGGGAAGACCCCGACGATCTCGCCCGAGCGCAGCGAGTCCAGCGCGTGGGAGTACGCCTGCTCGCCCTGCTTGCGGTCGACCGGGATGTGCTTCATCCCGCGCATCAGGGGGCCCGAGACCTTGTGCCGGAAGACCGACTCCTTCGCCATGAAGCGCACCAGACGCTTCTGGGGCAGCGCGGCCAGTCCGGTGAAGACGAAGTCCAGATAGCTGATGTGGTTGCTGACGAGCACGGCGCCGCCGGTGCGCGGGATGTGCTCCGAACCCTGCGTGTCGATCTTCAGGTCCAGCGCCTTGAACATCGTGCGGGCGGCGCCGATGACCGGTCGATAGACGAGCTCTGCCATCTGGAGGGGACCCTTCTGTTCCGGGGAGGGTTCTCCCGGCGGAAGTTACGCAGCCGTAGGTTTTCGGCATTGCGCCGATGGTGCCCCATACGCGGCCCCGTGGCCAGTCCTCGTCTGCGCGCGGGGCGAGATTCTCGTCACGTCAGCGCAGCCCGGCGTTGGCCCGCCGTACGAGCAGATACATCTCGCAGCCCAGGCAGTAGCCGAACGCCGCGTTGAGAAACGCGGCGGCGAGCGCGCAGCCGGTGGCCGCGAGCCCGAGCCAGAGCGGACCCCAGAAATAACCGACCAGCCCTGTCAGGGAGAAGACCAGTCCGACCGCCTGGGCGAACCGCGGCGGCTCGGGCGACTCGAACTCCACGGGCGGGCCGATCCGCGGCCGTACGGCCGTACGGAACAGCCGGCCGTACGGCGAAGCCCCCACGCCGCCCACCGCGCCCAGCGCGAAGCACAGCGCCTGCCAGGCGAGCAGCACACCGCTGCCGGTGGTCAGCACCACGGCGAGGACGAGGGTGGTGACGGCCGCACCGAAGCGCGGCCCTCTGATGTCGATGTCCATGACGCCAGCATCTCCCGCCGGAGCCGCCCGGGGACCGCGGAATATTTTGCGGTTGTGTGAACGCTGCATCGCAGGGTGCCGGTGTGTCCGGGCGCCGGACCGGGGTGAGGACGGACGGAATGACGGGACTGGTGGTGTGCGCGGCGGTGCTCGCGGCGGCGAGCGCCTTCGGGCTGCTGAGCCGTCGTGTCGACGGGAGAATGCGGATGCGGGTGAAGGACGGCGAGAAGCGGCTCGGCGCCGCCGAGCTGGGCGCCGAACTGGGGGAGCGGGCCACGCTCGTCCAGTTCTCCAGCGCGTTCTGCCAGCCCTGCCGGGCGACCAGACGCACCCTCAGCGAGGTGGCCGGAATGGTCGACGGGGTCTCACACGTCGAACTCGACGCCGAGGAGCGGCTGGAGCTCGTACGTGAGCTGGGCATCCTGAAGACGCCCACGGTGCTGGTCCTCGACGCCGCGGGCCGCATCGTGAGGCGGGCGGCCGGACAGCCGCGCAAGGCCGATGTGATCGCCGCGCTGGGCGAGGCGGTGTGAGCCACGCACTTGACTGCGCCCGCCACGCATCGTCACCCTGACGAGGTGCCCCAGGAACTCCTTCTCCACGGGCGGGTCCATGTCGACCTGGCCCGCAACGCGAGTGCGCGCTGTCCGGGCTGCTGAGCAGCCACGGATCCCGTACGTATCTCCCGCAGCCCGCAGAAGGACAATTCGACATGACGGCGACACCCGGTCTCGGCACTCCCCAGCTTGCCACTCCCGAGCTGCTCCGCTCGGTGTTCCGCCGGCACGCGGCGGGCGTCGCGGTCATCACGGCCCAGGGCGACCGCCCGGTCGGATTCACCGCCACCTCGCTCAACTCCGCGGCCGCGGAGCCTCCGTTGATCTCCTTCGGCGTGGGCACCACGTCGTCGAGCTGGCCGGTCCTGGCCGAGGCCACCCATGTCGGCGTCCATATCCTCGGTGAGCACCAGCGGGAGCTGGCCGCCACCTTCGCGCGCAGCGGCGCGGACCGTTTCGCGCCGCCCACGGCCTGGCGTACCGGACCGGAGGGCGTGCCGGTGCTCGACGGGGTGCTGGCGTGGCTGGTCTGCCGAGTGGTCGCCCGTGTGCCCGCCGGGGACCACCGTCTGATGATCGCGCAGGTCGTCGTCGGCGATCCCGCGGGCGCGGGCCGGCCGCTTCTCTACCATCAGGGGCGTTTCAACGCGCTGCGCGACTGAGTCTTCCCGGCGGGGCCGCGATCCTGCCCGGCGTTGGCAATCTCACAGTTACAAGCGCTTGCTCAGGGGGAACCCTCTGGCTGTACCGGCGAGTAATATTGCTTCCCCGTACGCCCGGTCCCCCGACCGGAAACCGCCCCATAAGGCGCCTATGCTGCGTGCGACAAGGCAGCCCGGAAATGACGATGCAGTAGGAGAGCCGGCGTGAGCTTGAGGATCGTTGTCTGTGTGAAGTATGTGCCGGATGCCGGTGGCGACCGGCATTTCGCGGGGGATCTGACGGTGGACCGTGATGACGTGGACGGTCTGCTGTCGGAGCTGGACGAGTACGCGGTCGAGCAGGCACTGCGGATCGCGGGTGACTGGGACGGTGACGGCGACGCGGAGATCACCGTGCTGACGGTGGGTCCCGAGGATGCCCGGGACGCGCTGCGCAAGGCCCTGTCCATGGGCGCGGACAAGGCCGTGCACGTGGAGGACGACGCTCTGCACGGCACCGATGCCCTCGGCACCTCCCTGGTGCTCGCCAAGGCGGTCGAGAAGACCGGATACGACCTGGTCGTCTGCGGAATGGCGTCCACGGACGGCACGATGGGTGTGCTGCCCGCGCTGCTGGCCGAGCGGCTGGGCGTCCCGCAGGTCACGCTGCTGTCCGAGGTGTCGGTGGAGGACGGTGTGGTGCGGGGCCGCCGCGACGGCGACACCGCGAGTGAGGTGCTGGAGGCGTCCCTGCCCGCGGTGGTGTCGGTGACGGACCAGTCGGGCGAGGCCCGCTACCCGTCGTTCAAGGGGATCATGGCGGCCAAGAAGAAGCCGGTGGAGTCCTGGGACCTGGACGACCTGGAGACCGAGGCGGAAGAGGTCGGCCTCGCCGGGGCGTCGAGCGTGGTGGACACGGCGGTGGCGCGGCCGGCCCGTACGGCGGGCACCGTGGTCAAGGACGAGGGCGAAGGCGGCAGGCAGCTCGCCGAGTTCCTCGCGGGCCAGAAGTTCATCTGATCCCCCGCGCCCGCCGATCCGACCCGCACACCTCGCAAGCAGGAGAGAAGACGTCCCATGGCTGAAGTTCTCGTCTATGTCGATCACGTGGACGGCTCCGTCCGCAAGCCCACCCTGGAACTGCTGACCCTGGCCCGCCGCATCGGCGAACCCGTCGCCCTGGCCCTCGGCACGGGGGCCGCCGCGACCGCGCCGGTGCTCGCCGAGCACGGTGCGGTCAGGGTCCTCGTCCACGACGCTCCCGAGTACGCCGACTATCTGGTCGTGCCGAAGGTGGACGCGCTCCAGGTGGCCTGCGAGGCCGTCTCGCCGGCCGCGGTGCTGTTCCCGTCGTCGGCGGAGGCCAAGGAGATCGCCGGGCGGCTCGCGGTCCGTACCGGCTCCGGCCTGATCACCGACGCCGTCGACCTGGAGCCCGGTGAGCAGGGCCCGGTCGCCACGCAGTCGGTGTTCGCCGCCGCGTTCACCACCACCTCGCGCGTCACCAAGGGTGTTCCGGTCATCACCGTCAAGCCGAACTCGGCCCCGGTCGAGGGCGCCCCCGCCGCCGGCACCGTCGAACCCCTGGCCGTGACCTTCGGGAAGAGCGCCACCGGCACCAGGGTCGTCTCGCGTACGCCGCGTGAGTCGACGGGCCGCCCGGAGCTGACCGAGGCCGCGATCGTCGTCTCCGGCGGCCGGGGCGTCAACGGCGCGGACAACTTCGCGGTCATCGAGGCGCTGGCCGACTCGCTCGGCGCGGCCGTGGGCGCCTCCCGCGCCGCCGTCGACGCCGGCTGGTACCCGCACGCCAACCAGGTCGGCCAGACCGGCAAGAGCGTCTCCCCGCAGCTCTACATCGCCTCCGGCATCTCCGGCGCCATCCAGCACCGCGCCGGCATGCAGACCTCCAAGACCATCGTCGCCGTCAACAAGGACGCCGAGGCGCCCATCTTCGACCTCGCCGACTACGGCGTCGTCGGCGACCTCTTCGAAGTCGTCCCCCAGCTCACCGAAGAGATCAAGAAGCGCAAGGGCTGACACGGGAGCCGAGCCGTCACGGCGCGGTGCGCACGGTCCCGGGGCCGCGCGGTGATCCTCACCGCGCGGCCCCGCGCCGTCCGTTGACGCGTCTCGGACCCGCCGACTAACGTCGTTCAACGGATTGTTGAATCCGGAAAGCGGAAGACCGGGACGGAAGGGCGTGGGGCATGGCGCGGCGGGAGAACGTGGCCACGAGTCTCACGGCCGATG
>NZ_MAUD01000007.1 GCF_001700515.1 Streptomyces lushanensis | reverse complement strand
CGTCCTCAATCGCCGGACGGGCTGGATACGCGGCCCGCACCGGACGTGCGGCGGGAGGGGGTCGGGGTCGCAGGAGGTGCGTGTCCGGACACTGAAGCGTGATTTGTGGCGCCGGGCCGCTCGTATCCCGCGACCGCGCGGGGGCGCCGTAAATCATGCCGTCCGGACATGTGCCTCCGGAGTGCCCCGGCCCCCGCACCCACCACCGCGCCCCCACGCCGTCAGGCGTGCACCGCACCGTCAGGCGCACCGCACCGTCAGGCGTGCACCGCACCGGCCACGCACCCTGGACCACGGCCCCCAGCCGGGAGGCTCACCGCAGGTGCGAGGCTCCGTTCAGGTCCAGGACCGCCCCCGACGACCACTCCGCTCCCGGCGACGCCAGCCACAGCACCGCCCCCGCGATCTCCTCCGCCGTGCCCACCCGGCCGAACGGGCTCTGCGCGCGGATCGCCTCGCCCTCCGGACCCGTCAGGCGGTGCGCGACGCGTTCCGTGCCGAAGAAGCCCGGGGCCACGGACGCCACGCCGATGCCGTACGGGGCCAGCGAGACGGCCAGGGACTGGCCCAGCGCGTGGACGGCCGCCTTGGTCGCGCCGTAGGCCGGATGGTCCGGCTCGCCCCGGAACGCGCCGCGTGAGCCGATGTTGACGATCCGGCCGCCCGTGCCCCGGTCGATCATGGACCGGGCGGCGCGATGGCTGAGCAGGGCCGTGCCCAGCAGATTGACCGATATATGGCGCTGCCAGGCCGCCGTCCACTCCTCGTACGACGTGGACGGCAGCGGGTGAGGTTCGTTCACCGCCGCGTTGTTGACCAGGACGTCGATCCCGCCGAGCGCCTCGGCCGCCTCGTCCGCGACGCGTGCGGCGCCCGCCGGGTCGGACAGGTCGCCGCCCAGCAGCGTGTGGCCCGTACCGGCCAGTGACTCCAAGGTCAGCCGGGCGTCGGCGGCGCGGCCTCCGTAGTGGACGGCGACCCGGTCGCCGTTGGCGGCGAAGGCTCGGGCGACGGCGCGGCCGAGACCTCGGGACGCGCCGCTGACGAGGACACGCCGGCCGGTGGCCGGGAGGCTCGCGGCCGGCACGTTCCCGGCCGGCGGGTCCGCGGCCGGGACGTTCGCGGCCGACGGGTTCGGCGTTGGCAGGTTCATGGAAGCGGGCCTTTCGATGTCGTCCGGCGTTCAACCGGCGTTCAGTCATGGGCGGCAGCGTCGGGAGCGTAGCCCTCCCCCTTTGTGCCCTTCAGGAGACCGCGATGTCGTTGACCCGCAGGGAATTCACCGGAAGATCCGCACTCACCGGGGCGGGCTTCGTCCTGACCGGCGCCGCCGGCGCGCTCGCCACCGCGCCCGGCGCCCTCGCCGCCGAGGACGTCCCCGAGGTGGCCAGCGGTCCCGCGCTGGAGCCGGGTTA
>NZ_MAUD01000698.1 GCF_001700515.1 Streptomyces lushanensis | reverse complement strand
CGGCGCGGAGTCCGAGCAGTGGCACGGGGACAACTGACGGCGGATACGCCCCTGGAGCGCGTGGCCGCGCCGCGGACCGACCGGCATCCGGCTCTTCCAGGAAACGTTTCTTTACGATTGGCTGTTTCCCTTCGCCCCGAATGAGGAAAAGCGCCAGGAAGGGCCACCATCGCTGTGCGCCTCGCATACGATCCACCGCCCGGGACCAGGAAAGCCTTGTCGTACCGGCGATCCTGTTACAACCCGAACGAGCAGCGGAACAGTGACAGGGCAAGGACACCGCCACCGAGTGGGTCCGGGGAGCCGATCACGGAGGCAGGGACATGACGCGCGCGTTACCGTCGGAGCAGTGGACCACCTTCCGGGTACCCACCCTGGAGACCCTGTCCAGGGGACGCCTGACGGAGCAGTTCGCCGACTGCGCGCTGGGGGTGACGGTCGCCCCGCCGGGCTTCGGAAAGACCACGCTGCTCGCCGAGGCGGCCCGGAACCATCGGGGGCCGGTGACGTGGTACAGGGCCAGAAACAGCGCCGACGAGCGGGAGTTGCTCACCGCGTTCGAGCATCCCGCCGGTTCCCGGGACGGCCTCCTCGCGGCACAGGACCAGGCCCGAACGGCGCGGCGCACGGGCGGCGGGACGGCGCGGCGGCTGATCGTCATCGATGACATGCACCTGCTAACTCCGGCCCTCCGCACGCTCGTCGTGCGCCTCGGCCAACTCGCTCCGCCCCACCCCCGGATAC
>NZ_MAUD01000697.1:488-694 GCF_001700515.1 Streptomyces lushanensis | reverse complement strand
CGACGAGACCGACACGACGGGCCGCATACCGCGCCAGAACTGGACCGAGATCGTCGACAGCGGATACCTGCGGCTCTTCCACCCGGCGGAGATCGGTGGGACCGGGGCCGACGGACCGGCCCAGGTCGACGCCATGGAGGCGCTGGCCCGGGCGTGTTCGGGTACCTACTGGTCGGCGACGGTGTCCGCGCTGCTCTGCGCCAAAC
>NZ_MAUD01000697.1:0-452 GCF_001700515.1 Streptomyces lushanensis | reverse complement strand
GTGGCACTCGCCCGTAGGGAGAGGCAGGCCGGCGACCACGGTCCCGAATGGTGCCTGGCGATCGTCAATCTGCGTCAGCCCGGCATCCATCGCTACGAGACCCCCCACATGGGGCTGCGGGGCATGCCCTGGGGAGGCATCGTCTTCTCCGACGCCCAGGTCGCCGAAGCGGACGTGATCCCCGTCCCCTTCAGCGAACTCGCCGAAGGAATGACCTGGGGCTGGCTGCTGGTGTCGATCGCCGCCATAGCCACCGCCGAATCCGCGCTCGCCGCCTCGGTCCGGCACGCCCAGGAGCGGATCTCGTTCGGCCGTCCCCTGGCGCACATGGAAGGCGTACAGGCGCAACTCGCCGAGTCCCGCGCCCAGATCGATGCCGCCCGGATACTCGCCCGCCGTGCGGCGACCGAGCGTGCCGCCGGCCGCTCGGCCCGCCATCTGATCGGCATGCT
>NZ_MAUD01000696.1 GCF_001700515.1 Streptomyces lushanensis | reverse complement strand
CGCCGCCTTCGCCTTCGTGGCGTACATGTCCACGTATTCCTGTCCCGACAGCTGCATGACCTCGGCCATCACCGAGTCCGTCACCGCCCGCAGCACATAGCGGTCGCGGTCCATGCCCTCGTAGCGCGAGAACTCCATCGGCTTGCCGAAGCGCACCGTCACCTTGCCCGTGCGCGGCATGCCCGTGCCGTTCGGCTGGAGCTTGTCCGTACCGATCATCGCGAAGGGCACCACCGGCGCGCCCGTCATCAGCGTCAGCCGCGCGATGCCCGTACGGCCCCGGTAGAGCCGGCCGTCGGGAGAGCGGGTGCCCTCGGGATAGATACCGAAGACATTGCCCTCCTCCAGCACCCGACGGCCCGTCATCAGCGCCGCCACACCGCCGCGCGCACCGTCGCGGTCCACCGGGATCATGCCCACACCGGTGAAGAACCAGGCCATCATCCGCCCCTTGAGACCCTTGCCCGTGACGTACTCGTCCTTGCCGATGAAGAAGACCTGACGGTCGCAGACCAGCGGCAGGATCATCGAGTCGATGAAGGTCAGATGGTTGCCGGCGAGGATCACCGGCCCGCTCCCCGGAATGTTCTCGGCGCCCTCCACACGGGTGCGGAACATCAGGCGCATGATCGGTCCGAGCGCTGCCTTGATGAGCGCGAAGCGGGACAACGGTTCCTCCGGTGGCGAGGGACGGTGGTGGACGGAGGCGAACATCTCCGCAGGTGAGCACGTTACTCGCGGCTCACGGGGTTCGCACATCGGGTTCACTGGCTGGATACGCAGTGTTGACGTGTGTTTCCGTCACGTTCGTCCAAGGTCTCCCACGCGGAACACGTCGCCGCCTACGCTCAGCCTCGCTTTGACAGGCACAGAACACCACAACAAGGAGCGTTCATGACACAGGGTGCGCGCAACACGCCCGGCAGGCGGACC
>NZ_MAUD01000695.1 GCF_001700515.1 Streptomyces lushanensis | reverse complement strand
GCCGCCGACAGCCCCGCCGCCGGCCATGAAGGAGTTCCATGTGGTGACCAGCAGCGCCTGCCCCCGGTCGCCTCCGGCGTCGGTGACCGCGGTCTGCAGTAGGGTGGTGACGCCTCCCCAGCCCAGGCCCCACAGCACCATCGCGCCGTACACCACGATGACGTTGCCGGCCAGTAGGGCCAGCAGGACCGCGGCGATGAGGAACAACGCGCTGCTGATGATGGTCAGTTGCCGCAGCTTGCGGTCGACCACGGCGCCGGTGATCAGGATGCTCACCACGGAGGCCACACCGAAGACGAGCAGCACCACGTCACGGGCCTCGCCCATGTCGTTCGCGTCCAGGAAGGTGGCGATGTAGGTGTAGAGGATGTTGTGGGCCAGTACGTAGGCGGCGACCACGAACAGCACCGCCACGACCCCGGGAAGCGCCAGGGCCTTCAGGATCGGCTCACGTGCTCCCGGTCGCTGTCCGGGGGCGTCGGGGACCGTGA
>NZ_MAUD01000694.1:266-1052 GCF_001700515.1 Streptomyces lushanensis | reverse complement strand
AGGTTGAGGCCGGCGCCGGCCGCCGTCCCCAGCAGCCAGCCGGTCAGGCCCTTTTTGAGGTGCTCGCCGATGTTGCCGATGAACTGCTGGAGACCCGCGCCGACGGCCAGGACGAGGTTGCGGAGGAACCCGATGGGGTCCTTGATGATCTTCATCACCGCGGCGGCGGCCTTGGCGAGGACGCCCAGCAGCATGTTCTTGAGCTCGAGGATGGTCTGGATGACCCCGACCACGGCGTCCTTCGCCTTGGCGATGAGGCCCTTGTTCTCCTCCTGGAGCTTCTTGATCTCCTCGTCCACGGCGCTCAGGGCCTGGGTGTATTTCTGGGCGAGGTCCTGGACGAGCTGGTCGGACTTGGCGTTGACGTCGGCTTCGAGTCCGTCGAACTTCTCGGTGAAGTCCGCGGCGGCCTCCTGGCCGAACTGTTTCAGGTCCGCGGGGAGCCGGTCGACCTCCGCCTTGAGTTCGGTGCGGCCCTTGGCGATGCGGTCCTTGGCCTTGCCGAGTTCGGTGCCGATGGTGTCGGCGATGGCCGAGATGACCTGCTGCATCTGGGCGACGTAGAGCTTGCGGGACTCCTGGAAGAGCTGGTTGGCCTCCTCCGGCAGGCCGGCGAACTTGTCCTTGACCCACTTCAGCTTTCCGGTGAAGCCGGAGTACCGCTTGTCCTTGTAGGCGTCCATCCGGCGTTTGTGGTCCGCCGTGAACGCGTCACGGGCCGTCTTCTCACCCGCGGTGAACTTTTCGTCGACCAGTCCGTCCAGGCCGGTCAGGGTCTTCTCGACG
>NZ_MAUD01000694.1:0-258 GCF_001700515.1 Streptomyces lushanensis | reverse complement strand
CGCGCCGCGGGCTTCGCCGGGGGCGGTGGCGGAGTGCTGCTCGCCCTGCTTCTTGGCGGTGAGGGCACCGGTGAACTGGGGCTCGTTGCTCTTGGCCAGCTGGTCTTCTGTCACCTCGGCGTCGGTCATCTGCTGGTTGATCTGCTGCGGGCCGCCGGAGAAGTCCGTCACCGCGTCCGGCTGTCTGGCGGGGACCGCGCCGGCCGGATCGGGTGCGCCGGGTGCGGGCGCGGTCCCCGCCAGACAGCCGGACGCGGT
>NZ_MAUD01000693.1:372-530 GCF_001700515.1 Streptomyces lushanensis | reverse complement strand
TCGGCGCGGATCAAGTCGACGGACGAGGAGCTGACGCGGCTCACGGGCGCGCGGGAGCCCTCCGGCGTGGCCGTCACCATCGAGGTGCCGCAGCCGGTCGTCCAGGCGAAGCAGAAGACGCGGACCTCGCGGCCGGCACGCACCGGCGCGGGCACCGG
>NZ_MAUD01000693.1:0-338 GCF_001700515.1 Streptomyces lushanensis | reverse complement strand
CCGGTGGCGTGGCCTGGGTCCTGTCCGGTCGCCGGGCGGTGTACGCCATGCTACCGGGGCGGTTCGAGGGGTTAACTTCCCGGAAATTCCCGGACGTTGGGATTGACGTGTACAGGTCTACGCGCGTCATCATGAAGCCATGCGAATTCCCCCACGTATCGCCACCCTCGGTGGCACCGCCGCTCTGGCGGCCTCGCTCCTCGTCGGCGGAGTCACCGCCACCGCCACCGCCGCCCCCTCGGCCGTCGGCAGCATCTGCTACTCGCGGCTCCCCTCCCAGGCCCACACCACCCTCCGTCTGATCGACGCCGGCGGGCCCTTCCCGTACCGGCAGGACG
>NZ_MAUD01000692.1 GCF_001700515.1 Streptomyces lushanensis | reverse complement strand
GCGTCCCGGCCTCCTCGTTCCTCACCGATACCGATCCTCACCTACGGAGTCGTCGCCATGGGGCACTACAAGTCGAATCTCCGCGACATCGAGTTCAACCTCTTCGAGGTGCTCGGGCGCGACAAGCTGTACGGCACGGGACCGTTCACGGACATGGACGTGGAGACCGCCAGGACCATCCTCGAAGAGGTCGCGCGCCTCGCGGAGAACGATCTCGCGGAGTCGTTCGCCGAGGGCGACCGCACACCTCCGGTCTTCGACCCGGAGACCGCCACGGCTCCGGTGCCCGCGGCCTTCCGCAAGAGCTACCAGGCCTACATGGACTCCGAGTACTGGCGCCTCGGCCTGCCCGAGGAGATCGGCGGCACCACCTCGCCGCGCTCCCTGATCTGGGCCTACGCGGAGCTGCTCCTCGGCGCCAACCCGGCCGTGTGGATGTACGCGTCGGGTCCGGCCTTCGCCGGCATCCTCTTCGAGGAGGGCAACGAGGCCCAGAAGAAGGCCGCCGCGATCGCCGTGGAGAAGCAGTGGGGCTCCACCATGGTCCTCACCGAGCCGGACGCGGGCTCGGACGTGGGCGCGGGCCGCACGAAGGCCGTCCGGCAGGAGGACGGGAGCTGGCACATCGAGGGCGTGAAGCGCTTCATCACCTCCGGTGAGCACGACATGTCGGAGAACATCCTCCACTACGTGCTCGCCC
>NZ_MAUD01000691.1 GCF_001700515.1 Streptomyces lushanensis | reverse complement strand
GCGCGGCAGTGGAATGGGGCGCTGACGGCACCGGCTCAGCGGCAGACCCTCCGCGGTTTGCCGAGGTTCAGTCCCGCTGCGCGGGTTGGGCTGTTGTCTGCGGGCGCGGGCCGAGGGGTAGCCGAAGTGGGGGCCGGGAGGTCTGTGGGTCCCTGTGGGGCGTCGATGTGTCCTGAGGACGGCTTATCGGTACTCAGGACACAAGACCGGTCTCCGGAGATCCCCAATGGCTCGCCAAATAGGGGCATATAGGGCATTCATTGGTGTCTGCCACCCGCCCGCTCTGACATGAGAGCCATCGGGTGGTCTCTTGTGTCCTGCGGACGGAAGGACAGCACATTCCACGCCTACGGGCCTCAGGGCGGACACCGGTCCGCTGTTCCACCGGGCTCCTGGCCTGGCGGATGGGATGGGGTGATGCCCGGGGGCCAGGTGACAACGAATCTCAGGCACGGTCCTGCACCTCAACCAGCAGCGGAGGGTCTGCCGCTGAGCCGGTGCCGTCACCGCCCCATTCCACTGCCGCGCATCCACCCACCGGACCGCAGGCCGGGAGGGGACCGGCACTTCCCACTCTGCCCCCCGGGGACCCCTTCCCCCGGGCCGCCCCTCCCATCCCTGTACTTGCGATGGAGGGACGGGAGTCAAGGGT
>NZ_MAUD01000690.1:372-628 GCF_001700515.1 Streptomyces lushanensis | reverse complement strand
TGCGGCTCGAACGGCTCGTCCTCCGATTCCGCGGGTGACGGCGCGTCCGGCGGAAAGACGAAGATCACCCTCGGGGTGCCCGGTATCCCGCCGATCTTCCTGAACACCGTTCTGTACGTGGGCGAGAAGCAGGGCTTCTTCTCCGCGCGCGGTGTGGACGTCACCCTCCGCCCGCTGACCACCGGAGCCGATGTCGGCCGCGCGGTGCAGAGCGGCGAGATCCAGGGCGGCATCATCGGCACCCCGGGCGCGGTCG
>NZ_MAUD01000690.1:0-314 GCF_001700515.1 Streptomyces lushanensis | reverse complement strand
GACGAGCTGGCCACCGTACGGGAGAAGATCAAGCCCGGCACCGAGGTCAACGAGGTCATGACGCTCGCCGGTGTCGACCCGCTCCAGCACTACACCGTGCTCGTCGCCCGCAAGGACCAGCTCAGCGGCCCCTCCCGGGACACCTGGGTCAAGATCGTCGCGGCACTGCGCGAGACGGTCGCCTTCATGTACGACCCGGGCCTTGGGCGCGCCCACCGCGTCGACCGCGACGGTCTTGCCCTTGACCGAGGCGCAGTCGGTGACACCGCCGTCGGTACTGGCCAGCAGATAGGTCGGCTTGGGGAAGCCCATCA
>NZ_MAUD01000689.1 GCF_001700515.1 Streptomyces lushanensis | reverse complement strand
CCGCCGAGCGGATCGGCGGCCGGCTGGCGCGTGTGGTCTTCGTCGACTCCGATGTCCCGGCCGACGGGGAGTCGTTCGTCTCCGCCTGGTGGGAGGGCCCGGCGAAGCTGGAGGCCGCGATCGCCGCGAACGGCGGCTTCTGGGCACCGCTGACCGCGGCCGAGTACGCCGGACAGGGCCTCACCGATGAGCAGATCGCCCGGATCGTCAGCGGCTCGACACCCCATCCGGGTGCCTCGCTGGCCGAACCGGCCGTGCTGGCCCGGCCGCTCGGTGACCTTCCCGCGACATACGTCAAGTGCCTGCTCGACGGCCCGGAGCCGAGCGAGGACGTGGCCCGGTTGCTGACCGGTGAGCGCTGGCGGCTGGTCGAGATGGACACCGGCCACTGGCCGATGTTCTCCCGCCCTGCCGAACTGGCGCGGATCCTCCTCGAAGCGGCCGACGCGTGACCACGGCCGCGGAGCGGCGCGCCGAAAGCGGGCGGCAGGGCCCGGCCCGTGGCGGTCAGTGTGCGGCGTACGAGCACTTCCGGCACGGCCGCCTCCGCCGCCCACACGTTTCGCCGAGGCCCCGCGCGAGCCGGGTCCTGTCCGGCGGACGTTCGTGGATCAGGCCGCGGCGCCCGGTGCGGTGGACGTCCGCGAGCGCGAGGCGTGAGCCCGCCCGGCGCCCGTGGCGTACGGGCGCCGGACGGACGGTCCGTGGGACGCGGCCGGCAGGGCCCTCGCCCGCGCCGACCGCCCCGCGCGTGCCCGCGTGTTCGGCCCTCAGTCGTCCCGGCCGAGCGCCCGTCGCAGGCCCACATTGCTCGTCAGGAGCCCGCCCTCGACCGGGAGCGTCACGCCCGTGATCCACGCGGCGTCCTGGGAGGCCAGGAACGCGACCGCCGACGCCACATCGTCCGGGGTGCCCACCCGGCCCATCGGGTAGTGCGGCTCCGCGCGGGCCAACCGCGCCTCGCGGCCCGTCCAGGCGTCCGTGGCGATCGTGCCCGGAGCGACGAGATTGACGCGGACCCCTCGCGGCGCCGCGTGGCCGGCCAGCGTACGAGTCAGGCTCGCCAGGCCCGCCTTGGCCGCGCTGTAGGCGTGATTGCCGAAGTCCTGCTCGCCGTTGACGGATCCGACCGTGACGATCGCGCCCCGGCCCGAGGCCACGAGATGCGGAAGCGCCGCGCGGGCGCAGCGGAACGCGCCCGTGAGCGTGATGTCGAGGTCCCGCGCCCACGCCTCGTCCGGTTCGTCCTCGAAGAGCGGGGCGTCCGGCGTGCACGCGTAGGCGTTGTTGACCAGTACGTCCAGTGTGCCGAAGCGCTCCACCGCGTACGCGACCGCCGCCTCCACCGACGAACGGTCGGCCACGTCGCACCCGTACGCCACCGCCTCCGGGATGGACTCCGCCGCCCGTGCCGCGCGCTTCTCGTCCAGGTCGGTGACCAGGACGCGCGCGCCTTCCCGCGCCAGCCGGCGCGCGGTCGCCTCGCCGATGCCGCGTCCGGCTCCGGTGATCAGTACGCCGTATCCCTCGAAACGTCTCATCGGCCGATCATGCCGCCGACCTCACCGGCCGCGCCAGAGCCCGTGAACCGGGCGTCGTTCCGTGGATCGCGCACCTGGACGGATCATGTTTTGATCTCGTTACGGAGGTACAAATGTGATGAGCGGAGAATCACAGCAGAAAACCAACACAGCCGACACAACCGACACATGTGACAGCGAAGCGGCCACACAGCCGCGACGGCGACTGCTGGTCGCGGCTGTGTGGCCGCTT